>CAYPYM010000823.1:964-1761 GCA_964414435.1 uncultured Ignavibacteriales bacterium
CGGAGCAACTGGCCGAGCATCTCGACACGATTCAGGCGGCCGTGTTCCGCTGTCGCGATATCACCCGCAAGCTGCTCGGCTTTGTCCGCAAAGCGGAAATAGATATCAAGCCCCATGACATTCACAAGCTGCTCGATGAGGTTGTGATCGGCCTCCTCGGGCCCGAGATGGCCGTCGCCAATATCGAGATCGAGCGCGACTATGCCGGCAATCTCCCGGAGGTGCTTACCGACGGCAACCAGTTGCAGCAGGTGGTGCTCAATCTGATCAAGAACGGGGCGGATGCACTGGAGGGAAAAGCGGGCCGGATCACTGTCGGCACCTGGCTCGACGGCGATTCGATCCGCATCGCGATCCGGGATACCGGCAAGGGGATGACGCCGGACCAGTTCGACAAGATTTTCATGCCGTTCTATACAACCAAAGAAGTGGGGAAGGGGACCGGTCTCGGGCTTTCCGTGAGCTACGGAATCATCAAGAGCCTGGGCGGTCGGCTCGATGTGGAGAGTGCGCCCGGCAAGGGAAGTACGTTCACGATTACGCTGCCGCTCCGGCGTTGACCGGCGGCAGCAACCATGCGGAGAGAGATGATGAAGAATAGAGGAGTCAGAGACATCATGGTGCCGCTCGGCGAGTACGCGGTCGTGCCCGACAGCGCAACCGTGCTCGATGCGGTGCTGGCGCTCGATCGTGCGCAGCATAACCCGCCGCCCGGGAGGGCGCCCCACCGGGCGGTGCTCGTGGTCGATCGCGACGGCCGGGTGGTGGGGAAGGTCGGGCAGTGGTCGTTTCTTCGG
>CAYPYM010000824.1:0-1756 GCA_964414435.1 uncultured Ignavibacteriales bacterium
GATGTCTTCCGTCCGGGTGATGCCCCATCGGGCCAACACGCTGCGGGCCATCAGGCCCCATCGCTTGAGGGCGGTGTCGCGGACCGCCCCGCAGAGTTGCTGTCCCGTGACGTGGCGGTTCATCTTATCGAGCCCACCTGCGCTGCGAAGGGCCTCGGCGATGTCCGGCCCCAGTTCGCCCGCCTCGCTGCGGCGCTTTGGCAGCACCGCGCGACCGGGATTCGTGCCACCTTGTGGGAGAGCGCGGTGCCGGTATCGAGATCGAAGCCGCGGACCTCGACATCGAGTGGCGCCGATGAACCGAAATTCAGCAGGAACCGAAGGAAACCGCTCGGCGAAAGGAATATTTTCGCGCCCGGCAGTGCCGCCAGCTTCGGACGAATCTCATTCACTATCTCGAAAACCGATCGTTGCCGGCGATCGGGCGGAACGAGAGACACCCGGATGTTCGCGGCATGGCTCCCCGAATTGCGGCTGAACAGGCTGCCGCTCCGGGCCGAAGGCACGCCGATATCGGAGATCATCGTTTGCATTTCCGGTACGTTCTTCTGCAGGATTGCCTCCACCTGCCGCACGAACTTGTCGGTCTCTTCCGAGCGGGTCCCCACCGGCAGCTTTACCGAAACCGAGAACTGGCTCTCGTCCTGATCCGGGAAGAACTCCGTGCCGACGAACTTGAACAGGTAGAACGAGGCCGCGCTGACAACGACCGTGCCGACTACGACCAGCCGGCGATGTGCCAGCGCCTGTCGAAGGAGGCCGGCGTAGCGATTGTCGAGACTCTCGATAAGATCGTGGGCGAACACTCGAAGGCGATCGGACGCGCGCCCCGACGATCGGTCGAGCGGCTTCTCCGGCGGCAGCATCTTCAGGCACATCAGCGGCGTCACCGTCCGCGAGATGAAAAACGATCCGAACAGCGCCACCGTGATCGTAATCGCCAGCGGCACAAACAGCAGTTTGGCGATACCGGTGACAAACACGATCGGCATGAAGACGATAACGGTGCTGAGGGTTGAAACGAAAATCGGCGAGGCGACCTCACGGGCGGCGGCAAGCGTTGCTTCGATCTTGCTCTGATCCGGTTTCCGCTCATTGTAGTGTCGTGAAATCGCTTCCAGCTCGACAATCGAGTCGTCCACGAGTCGCCCGACCGCCAGCGCCAGTCCGCCGAATGTCATGATGTTGAGCGTCGAATTGCCGAACCGGAACCAGATGAACGCGATCAGGATCGACAACGGGATGGCCACGACAATGATCAGCGTCCCCCGCAGATTGCGCAGAAACGCCATAATGATGAACATCGCCAGCAGCGCTCCCAGAAGGGCCTCGCGCTGGAGTCCGGAAATCGTCTGCTTGATATACAACGACTGGTCAAACGAGAGCGACGTCTGCACCGTCCGCGGCACCCCGACCAGGTGCGGGAGCGTCTTGAGAACGCTGTTCACCACCTCGACCGTGTTGGCGTCGGCCAGCTTCTGCACGCTCAGGTTCACACCGGGCTTGCCGTTGATCCGCACGATTTCGGTCTGCTCCTGATAACTGTCCTCGACCCGGCCGATATCGCGAATCCGTACCGGCACCCCGTTGCGGGTCGTCACGATCACATCCTCAATCGGTTTGACAACGTTGAACCGGCTCTCGGTCTTCAGTGAATAATCGAATGGGCCGGTTCTGAGATCGCCGGATGGAATAATCAGGTTGGAATTCGCCACCGCGTCGAGAATCGTCTGAACCGGCAGCTTCAGTGCTTCGA
>CAYPYM010000825.1:0-1756 GCA_964414435.1 uncultured Ignavibacteriales bacterium
CCGGCATGACACTTCGCCTCGCCATGTGGTCCGGGCCCCGGAATATCTCGACGGCCATGATGCGCGCCTGGGAGAACAGGCCGGATACGGTCGTCGTCGACGAACCCTTTTATGCCTGCTACCTGAACGAGACCGGCATCGACGTTACGACCCTGGCGGCGGGCGCCTCTATTGGATCTGGTGGCGATGCCGGTGCCGGTTCGGCCGCCATTAATGTGTTTACGCCGGTGACTCGCGCTTCAATCGGCGCCGGCGCCGATATCGATGCGGGCGGCGATGTCTCCGTGAAGGCCGTCGACGACACCAAAGTAATCGATTTTACCGGCGCGCTTGCGGGCAGCAAAGATGCGGCGGGTGTGGGCATCGGGCTGGATGTCACCGTCGTGACCAAGACCACCGAGGCCATGATAGAGGCCTCAAACGATTCTGGATCGCCGACCACGGTTGACGCCGACGACAACGTGATCGTGGACGCCGCCAGTTCGGAAGATTTCTGGCAGCTGACCGTCAACGCCGGCGCCGGCGACAGCACCTCGGGTGCCGGTGGATTGAACGTGTTGGTCAACCTGACGACGACAAGGGCGATTGTTGGACGAGATCCGGCCGCTGAGGTGCCTGAAACGGGCAATGTTGTCGTCGATGCCGATGGATCCGTGGTGGTGTCCGCAGATAGCACGACCTTGATCGAGAGTTATGCGGGGACCGCGGGAGTATCATTAAGCGGCTCTTCTGTGGGAATCTCCGTCGGTGTTATCGTGGATATCGACGAGACCCGCGCTGCGATCGGCGATGGCGCTTCTATCACTGCGCTGGGCGGCACCGCCGTTGACGTACGTGATGGCGCTTTTGATGATGAAAATGATGGCAGCCAGGGAACCGAATCCGTTAGCGGCCTGGCGGTCACGGCAACCAGTTACGAAGACGCGTTTCTGTTGGCAATCGCGGCTTCGGCCTCTCTGGGGCAGGACAGCAGCGGCGAAAGCGGTGGTGACGGCGGTAGCAGCGAATCGGGCGGCGGCACCAATGTGGGTATCGCTGCATCCGTAGGCGTTGCGGTCCTTCACGGTCAGACCAAAGCCACGATAGGCACCGGAGCCGTGATCAATGGTAACAACACCGGGGCCGATGCGGCCCAGGGCATTTTGCTGCGTGGCGCGGGTGAGACTAACGTGACCAATGTCACCGGCGGCCTGAGCTTTGTCTATGACGGTGACGCCGGCATTACCGGGTCGGTTACCGTAAATGACATCGAAAACTTTGTCTGGGCTCGGGCGCTCGGTGATAATATCTTGATTTCAACCGGGGGCGGAGTCACTCTCGACGCGCACGCCAAGGTCGATATACTTGCAGTCACCATTTCCGTGGCAGGCGTCGTCAGCACGGGATCTTCGAGTGAAAACAACAACCAGACGAATAGTTCGGTTGTCTTCACCGGCGCGGGCTCGGTCACGGTCGATATCGTCGAAACCAAGGCGCGGGCCGAAATCGGGGCAGGTAGCAGCGTTAACACGACGGGAAGTGTGACGCTGACTGCCGATGACAACTCGGTCATCCAAGCCGACTCCGGCGGTGCCGCCTTCACAATTGCAACCGGTAACGGCACCACTGCGGGCAGCGTCGGCGCTTCGGTCGCGGTCAACGACATCACCCAGACGATCACCGCTACTGTGACGGATACTCCGATCGCCTCCGGGAGTTTCTCGGCAAGCGCAACCAACAACGCCGAGATTACTGCGTTGACGATTGCCGGTTCTGC
>CAYPYM010000826.1:0-1753 GCA_964414435.1 uncultured Ignavibacteriales bacterium
ACGTCGCCCTGGGCGGCCCGTACAGCCCGAGCGCCACGCTCTACCTCGCCGCCCTGGCCTATGAGGCTGATGACGGGACGGGAGCGGAGAGCGACCTATTCGTGATCAACGGCCTGGCTAGCCGCGAGTTCAACTCAGTTAAGAGCCTATGGCTTGAGCTGGTCCCGATCAACGACGGCGGGAATACCGTCTGGCGCATGGATCTCCACTACAGCCTCGGGCCCGCGGTCCTCTCCGTTAACGTACGACCGGGGTGGATCCAGACCATAGCGACGCCGCCGTACTCGACGACCTATGACTACAACTATGACATTGACGTCAGCGGCCAGGGCGTCACCAGCATAGGCTACCCGGATGACGGCACCGTCTACTACTTCGACGAGGACGTATCCGGCCGCGTGGTCGTGACGGTGACGCCCTATGACGCTACGGGCGGCTCCGGGGGCAGCGGTAACGCGGGGCCGTACGCCCAGGCTAACTCGGCCAATACGCCGGAGACCGGCCAGGTAGGGGTACGCGCCAGCGACGGGACGGATAGCTACCCCGGGCTTCACCTATCAGTACCGACGGATAGCGGACTGGTGCTGACCAAGGATGCGGACGGTAACCCGTCGGTGGCGCTCAACCTAACCGTATCGACGAGTGACCCGAGCGGCACGCCAGCCGACAACGCGATCTGGATGAAACATGCATGAGCATCTTCATCAGCGACGCCGGAGCCTACGAGGAGCTGACGGCCCTATACGTGGGGATCGGCGGCTCGTGGGTCGAGGTCACCGATCTCTGGGTGGGGATCGGCGGCTCGTGGGTGAAGGTGTGGCCCGGCGTAACGTCGACCTACAAGGCCTGGGACGAAGCGCTGGCCCCAACGAAGACGCTTACGCTCGGCGCCGACCTGGGGACTCTCGCAAAGACGGCCGCGCTGGCCGAGTCCTGGGACGTTACCAAGCAGAGTCGCGCCAACGACCGGGCCTGGTCGGACACGCTGGCCCCGGTCAAGGACCTCTCTCATTCCGCAGTGGGCACGTTCCAGCTCGACAAGACTGCGGCCCTCGCGGAATCGTGGGACGTGACCAAGCAGGCGCGTGGGCACACCAAGACTTGGGCCAATACGCTGGCGCCGTCGAAGGGGCTCACCCATACCCAATCGGAGGCGTTCTCGTTGGATAAGGCTAGCGCACTCGGTGAGGTCTGGGGACGTACCGCCCAGGACCGAAGCAATGACCGCGGGTACAGCGATGCGCTGGCGCCGTCGAAGACGTTGGCTCACTCGGTACTGGACTACACGACGCCGCAGAACTTCTCGGCAACCCGGATCAGCGATACTGAGGTCGACCTGACCTGGGATGTGGGATTCCGCACCGGCACGGCGCTGGAGATCGAGCGCTATGACGGCGGATGGAGTAGCGTCATCCACTCGCCCCCCGCCGGTACGGAGGCGTGGAATGATACGTCCTCTACGGCGACTACTACGCAGTATCGCATTCGCTTCCAGGGAGAGACGGAATGGGCCACCACGATCGTGATGTACTGATGCCGAACGGCGTGGTCGTCCACGCCGGCGCCACGCTACGCGGCGTCTGGACCCGCGTACGCGTGAACCGCGCGACGGGAGAGCGGAGTGCGCCGGAGTTCCTGGCCGAGAACACGATCCAGACCGCCGGCAAGCAGGAGTTCCTGGACCTGATGTTCGGGCTCGGCGGCTCCCTCTATGATACGACGAACGCCAAGCTTAAGATCTATAACTCGGTCC
>CAYPYM010000827.1:0-1750 GCA_964414435.1 uncultured Ignavibacteriales bacterium
CAAAGGTTGTGAAAATAACCAGGATGAAAAACTTCTTCAACGGTAAACTCCTTCGGCGTGCGCCGTCTCGTACATGGCGATGATATTCTCCGTCGGCGTGATGGGTTGGAGATTGTGGCACGGCGCCAGGATGTATCCCCCGTCCCGCCCCAGAATCTCGATATTCTCTCGCACCTCGTTCCGGACGTCATCCACCGTCCCGAACGGCATCGTCTCCTGATTGTCCATGGCCCCGTGAAAGACCAACCGGTCCCCGAACGACTCCTTCAGTTCCCTCCGATCCATCCCCGAGCACCGCCACTGCACGGGGTTGAGCACGTCGATCCCGATCTCGATCATCCCCGGCAGAAGCGGCCTCACCGCCCCGTCCGAATGATGGAACGCGAAGATCCCGTGACTGTGGGCGAGGTCGATCATCTTTTTCATCCTGGGTTTGATGAACGTATCCACCTGCGCCTCGCTCATCAGGAGCGACTGTTGCGTCCCCAGGTCCTCGGCGACATACGTGATCACGATCCCCAAACCCCGCCGCTCGTACAGTTCGGCCGCCTCGAACAGACGTTCGTTGTACCCGTAGTGGTACTCGAAAACCTTCTCCAGCGCCGTCTCCGCCATCTCCGGGTTGAGCACCAGATCCATCAACGCCTGTTCCTGCCCCCGGAGCTGGCAGTACTGGAGGAAGGGTTCGAACGACCCGCCCTGAATGCATGTCCCGGCACACTTCTCGAGGGCCTCCCCGACGTTATCGAAAACGTACCACTCGTGTTTCGGCCACGGATAATCTTCAATCTCCTTCACAGTGGTTGCCGCAGCCAGCGGATTCTTCGCCACCTCATGGTAGACGCCGGTCCCATAGTTCTGCGCGACCGACTCGAGCCCCCACAGGTTCCCGATATCGGGCCCCACGTACCTCCCTCCGACCCCAACCGGCCGGTCGATATGGAGTCTCCGATACATCTCATCCAGGTCCACACACTGAAGCTCCCGAAGCAGACGTTCGGTCACCTCTGGCGTCGCCCAGTAGTCGGTGGGCACTCGATCGGGAATCTCGTGGTTCAGAACCGCAAGCCAGCGCTCACGTGACGTCATCGACATCGCAAAGTCCTTTCCCTCGAATGGTTAGTGCGATTGTACCACGCTCTCACGCGGCCGTAGACCGAAGGACGAAGATTGGGATTTCCGGAGGGCAGTTCCAACGAAACGGCAGGTTCGCAACACCAACGCCGCGGCTCACATAGAGGAGTGTCTCGCCGGTTTCCGTGAGCCCCGACTGGTACCTGTTCCCGTGGGCCGACGCAGTGTAAAGCGCTCCGCCTTTCCGGCTGCACACCTGCCCTCCGTGCGTGTGGCCTGCGATCACCAGGACCGGCGAATACCCGTCCAGTTCCTCCGCGGTGTCCGGATGATGGGCCAAAAGCAACGTCGGGACGAGCTCGGGGACGTCGCCCAGAGTCCTGTCAGCGTCCCAGCCGCCCTTCCACAGGTCTTCCCCACCCGCCACCGACAGCGAATCTCCGCCCCTTTTCACCATTTTGAACTCGTTTCGCAGTACCCGGAACCTGATCCCCTCGAGCCCTTCGATCACCCGTTCCACCGGTCCGTAGAAGTAATCGTGGTTCCCCAGACAGGCGAACTTGCCCAGCGGCGCCCGGAGGTCCCCGAGCACCTCGAGCGCCTTATCCAGGTATCGCAGCGAGATACACACCAGGTCCCCGGTCAGCGCGACGATATCCGGCCGCGCGGCGTTCGT
>CAYPYM010000828.1:0-1440 GCA_964414435.1 uncultured Ignavibacteriales bacterium
CAGCCGATGCCGTTCGGCCCGCGAGGCCGAGGCCGCGACCAGCGCCCGTTTCAATCCGGCTTCGTCTCTCGCCGCCGGAAGGCTGATCCAGACTTTGACTTTCTCCCCGGCTGCTTTGCCGGCGATTTGGGCCTGAAGTTCGGGGGAAAGCTCGCCCGCTCTGGGGGCGGCGCAGAAAAGCAATATGACGGTGGCAGCGGTCAGAGATCGGCCGATTCGCGACATTGACATGATCCTCGATTTTTCCGTTTTCATTTCACCTAGAGACGCCGAAGCAGTCCTGTTTGTAGAACACCAATGGCCCCTGAAAGTATCCCGCCGGACGGCTCGGCCGGGGATTTTCTCCGCAGCGAGTGGCGAGGTCACCCTGACACCGCTATCGGCGCGGTCGCGTTCCGGCCCAGGTCGGTCGGGCCGGTTCTCGACGGCGGTTGCGGCAGTCGGCCGCCGCGTCGGAGATATCGCGGGTGCAAACAAAGATACCGCCGAACCTTGTTTTTGCCAAGGTCTTTGGACATATTGGCGTACTTATGACAAAGCGGATTTCGAAACCCGAGGAATACTATCATGGATGATCTCGACCGGCTCTCCCCCGAAATTATGCGCGGCATGCTTGAAGATTTCGCCAAAAACTGGCTCGCCCACGACGGCCTCTGGTTCCAGGCGGTGGAGCAGCACCACGGTATCAACGACGCTATCCAATTCGACACCGAGGCCTGGGAACGGTTCACCGTAATCGAGGCCAAACGGATCATGGCCCGGCACAATATCCCCGAAAACGGCGGGCTGGACGCCCTCAAGAAGGCGCTCGGCTTCCGGCTCTACGCCATGATCAACAAGCAGGAAGTCCGCAACGAGACGGAGAATTCGTTCGAGTTCCTCATGGTCGACTGCCGGGTGCAGTCGGCGCGGGAGCGCAAGGGGCTGCTCTATTTCCCCTGCAAGTCGGTGGGGGTGGTTGAATACGAAGGGTTTGCAAAAACGATCGATCCGCGAATCAAGACCGAGTGTATCTGCGCTCCGCCCGATCCGGAGGCCGGCGACGAGTTCTACTGCGGCTGGCGCTTTTCGATATAGTCTCAGGATGACGCGACACAAGAAGGCCGCCCCGGTTGGAGCGGCCTTTTCAATTCAAACCCACAGCGACAATCAACTCACGGGCGTCACTGACGCCTTCTGACGGAAAAACTCCACCGTCCGGCGCAGACCCTCGTCGAAGCCGACCTTCGGATCATACCCGAACTTGCCGAGCTTGTCGATCGTCGCAAACGAATGCTTGATATCGCCCTGGCGCGCGTCGGCGTAATTCGCCTTCGTGGTTACCCCGATAATCTCGCGCAGCTTGTCGAGCAGTTCGTTGAGCGTGAACTGCCCGCCGCAGGCGACATTGAAATGGTCGCCGCAGACCTTGTCGTTGGTCGCCGCGAGGATATTCGCCTG
>CAYPYM010000828.1:1450-1748 GCA_964414435.1 uncultured Ignavibacteriales bacterium
GGCGGTGCAGGCCTTGAGGTTAGCCTGGACCACGTTGTCGATGAAGGCGAAGTCTCGCGATTGGGTGCCGTCGCCAAATACGGTGGGGGGCTGGTCGCGCAGATAGGCGGTGATAAACTTCGGGATCACCGCCGCGTACTGCGAGTTCGGGTCCTGCTTCGGCCCGAAAATGTTGAAATAGCGCAGCGCGACCGTCTTGAACCCGTACAGCTCGTAGTACACCTTGAGATAGTACTCGTTGGTCAGCTTGGTGACCGCGTACGGCGACAGCGGGCTCGGCCGCATGCCTTCGTGCTTC
>CAYPYM010000829.1:0-1742 GCA_964414435.1 uncultured Ignavibacteriales bacterium
GTTCTCATCGGTGGATTGCGCTCCTATCGAGGCCAGCACCGGCGGCTGATTGGGGGACTGGATCGGCGTCAACAACAGGCTGTCGGTCACCATCGCGACCGGCAGGGACTGTCCGAACGCGGTCCAGAAGGTGTAAAGCGAGTCGCCCCAGTCGTCGGTGACGTTCTCGTCGCGGAGGAACTCGACATATTCCTTCGAGGTCGTCTGGTAGTACAGCGTCACACGTACCTTGGCGGCGGCGCCGTTGATGACATAGTCGGTATTGTCCCAGTACTGGCCGTCCGGGTATGAGTAGCCGACCGGCGGTGACTGGATCGCCTCGAAATTAGCGTTGGTGAATCCGCGCGGCGGAATGCGGTTGTCCGAATAAACCGTGTCGTTGAGCACGAAGTGGAACGACGGTCCGGCCGATTCACCGACTACCGGCGCCAGCGATGTCGAGATGCCCGGCTTGATCTGGTAGATTTTTGCGTCGGCATCGTGGTCCAGCACCGCCGTGGTCGTATCGTACGCCCCCGACTGATAGATCAACTGATCGGATTCATTATAGGCCTGCACGGCGATCCAGATTCGTCGCCCCTCGGGATATCCCGAGGGCAGCTTGTGCCCGGTCTGGTTCGTGATCATGACATCGACCAGGTGGTTGCTTCCCTGCACCGAGGCCGACAGGTCCATCGTGGCCGCCCGCTGCAACATTGAACGTGCCCTCGATACGCCCGAATCAACCGCTTCCTCGTCGAAGTTGTCGTTCGGCCAGGCACGGGCGAGCATCAGCGGGATAAATGTATTGCCGCCGGTGAGATCGTGCACGCCGACATTGTCGCGGGTCGGCGTTCCGCCCTTGGCGGCCTTGCCCGTCACGGTGTGCATGTGGCAGTCCTGACAGACGCGAACCGTATCGACGTTGCCGCCGAACTGCGGCGCGTACACGCCGTCCGGCGTATTGTACTCACTCATCTTCCATTCGGAGTAGGTTCGTTCGACCGGGTACAGGGTGTAAGGGTCAAAGTTGGGCGCGGCCGCATCGAACGAATTAGGCACATACTTGCCGTTTCCATCATCGGAGAAGACCGGATTGCTCACATCATGGCAGGTCCCGCACATGGCGGCATCCCGGTGGAACGGGGAATAGTGCCAGTTGTGCGGCGGGTCGGCATCGGCATACTGTCCGCGCCGGAAATCGAGGCTGTCGACAATGTAGTAGCCGTTGGCCGATACCGAGGTGGAATCGGTCATCGAACCGACGTACAACTGATCGGCCACATAGGTCGAATCGGCGTAGGTAACATCGCCCGGATACGGGTTGACACCGGGCTGCGTCGGCTTAATCGCCTTGTGGCAGAAGTGACAGACAATGCTCTCGCGGTCGTCCTTGGTCAGCGCCGAACCGTCGGTCGGAGTCGACCGCCCCTCGAGCCATCCCTTGGGCGCGTGACAGCGGATACACAGGTCGCCGCTTTCCGGAGCATCCTGGTTGGCCACCGTCAGCGTCGCGTGGTAGATCGGGTCCCGCTGGGCGTGGGCCATCATGCTGCCCGCCCAGGTGAACATCGGCTCATACGATATGTTGTAGTTGGCGTGGCAACCGCAGTTGGAGGAAACGTCGATCGCTCCCGACTGCAACGGCTGCGAGCCGGGCATATGAAAATCGTTGATGGTGGTTGGCGCCCCCGCCAGAACATCGGCCGCAACAAGGAGTAGGAAGCAAAGAAGAGTTAGCATACGCTTCATGAGAGAGACTC
>CAYPYM010000830.1:0-1738 GCA_964414435.1 uncultured Ignavibacteriales bacterium
ATACAATACACCGGCGCCGAGATGGACGAAGCTTATCGCAAGGCGCACCTCCTGAAGCTGGGTATGACCAAGGCGGAAGTCCTGAAGTCAATTGGCCAGCCAGTGTGGATTGCGGCACCAAGGGCACAAGGCGATCGGTACGAGTGGTGGCGGTTTCCTTTACCAGCCGGTTCTTCATATGACCTGGCCTGTACGTTCGAGGCGTGTTCAAACAGAGTGGTGGCCATTGAGCGCATTGACGAAGGAAGTTGGAGTCTGGATCTTGGCTTTTTGAAATCGGTGGGGTTCGACTCTCTAACTGAAATTCACCGCAATCTTCTCAGAGTCGACAGCGGCGCAACCGTGGTTTTCGTCCAGTCACTGCTCGGAATGCCCCCGGCGATATCCGAAGATTCCGCGACCGTCACATGGGAATACCCGCGGCAGTGGCTTGGCTTCACGATTCCCAGGGTGACATTCGACAAGAACACCGGCCGAGTGGTCCACGCTGAACTCGGCACCAGTTTCCTAGCCAGTCGTTAACGCCGTTCCCGATCCCTCCTGTTCTGAGGTTCAGAGCCTTTCATTACTGGAGTTTGTGCCACAAAAAAGACCAGGTCCCGGAGGGGGACCTGGTCTTTGAAGCACATGTTGGTTAGACATGTTGAACAGTCGATTTATGTGCCGGGGCGAACGGGTCGCCCCGGCGGCCGCTTGCGATCTATGTCAACGCGGCATGATCGCCGCTGAGTTGGCTATCCCTTTTTCTTGCTGTCTTTCTTCTCGGCCTTTGTCGAGTCAGCTTTCTTCGTAGTGTCCTTCTTGGCGTCGGCCTTCTTGTCGGCCGGCTTCTTCTCGTCCGCCTTTTTCTGCTCGGCCCTCTTCTGTTCGTTGGTGGCGGCATTGTTCTTCAGTTGCTCGCGACGGTCATCGATGCCGTTCTTGTTCTCGTCGACGAAGTTGTCGTAGTCCTTTTTCGACGCCGAAGCATTTTTGTCCGGCTTCTTCTCGTCGGCCTTCTTATCGTTCGCCTTCTTTTCATCCGCCTTCTTGTCGTCCGGCTTTTTCGGATCGGCCTTCTTGACGGTGTCGGTCTTCGTGTCTTTCTTCTCTTTCTTCTCGACCGACCAGACCGGCGTGGTCGTGGCGCTCAGGAACAGAGCGCAGAAGATGTAAATGAGAATCCGTTTCATGATAATCCATCCTCCAGGGGATCGGCCGGCCGGGGTGGTGAGACCCCGGCCGCCGAATCGAATTGCTTAGCCTCGACCTTTACCCTTCGAACCGCCCGACTTACTCGAGCCGCCCGAAGACTTCGAGGAACCGCCCGATGACTTGCCGGAGCTCGATGATCCGCCCGACTTGCCCTTCGGCTGGACACTGCCGCCGGAGGAGGAGCCGCCGCTGGACCTCGGCTGCGCGGAGCTGCCGCCCGAACGCGACTTGCCCTTCGACGGAGACACGGTGCGGGAGCGTTCCTGGGTCGCCTTTGAGCTCGAGCCGGACGACTTGCGCTGGTAGTAGTCGGAACTGGACGATCCGCTCGACGAGCTGCGCTTTTCCGAGCGGCCGTAGCTGTCGGAGCTGCCGCTCGAGCTTCTGCCGCCGACGATCGCTTCGCGCTTGCCGGTGCTGCGCGAGTAGCCGTCGGAGCCGCCGTAATCGTAGCCGCGCTTGGAGTCGCTGCGGTCGTTGTAATCGGGCACGATACCGGCGGTTTCGTAACCGCGGTCGGTCTTGATGACCTCGGTCGTCCCCT
>CAYPYM010000831.1:0-1737 GCA_964414435.1 uncultured Ignavibacteriales bacterium
GAGGTCCTGAAGGACCCGAACGTCGCCGACAAACATCTCAAGTACGGCGTGGACTACGTGAACCTCGGTTTCCAGACCGGCAACGAATTCGTGATCCAGCGGATGGGGTCGGATTTCAAGTCGATGTTCCCGCGCGATTACTCCGGTAACGCCTACGACGATCTGCCGCTCGTGCGCAACGTCAGAAACTTCTCCAATATAGATTTCGCCTTCAACCTCTCGGCCGGGTATCCCGGCACGCAGGAGTGGGTGCAGGTGGCGGTCGACCGGTACGACCTGAAGATGGGCGCCGGCAACACCGCCGTGCAGGCCCCGATGATGTACACCTATCTCAACGCCCACCAGCTGATCGGTCTGCTCGGCGGGATGAACGGTGCGGCCGAGTTCGAGCTGGCCGCCGGGTACATCGGGAAGGGCACCAAGTTCATGCTGTCGCAGTCGTTCGCTCACATGGTTGTGATAGCCTTTATCATTATTGGCAACGTCGCCTATTTCAAGGGCGGACGGAAGAAGAAGCTGTAGGCAGGACCCGAGGATTATGGAACACACGATAGCAGTTTGGGTTGGCGCGTTTTTGACGCTGGGGATCGTCTCATTCCTGTACAAGGACAATCCGTGGTACAAACTCAGCGAGGCCATCTTTGTCGGCATCTCGGCCGGCTACTGGTTTGTGATTCTGTTCTGGGATAATATCTACGGCAAATTCTGGAACGGTGTCTTTCCCCCCCTCCAGTTGAACGAAGCGGGGCGGAACATTACGCCCGCGCCGGATTACATGCTGATCGTCGGGGCCGTACTGGGGTTCTTGATGCTCCTGCGGCTGATCCCGAAGATCGGCTGGATCTCCCGCTGGCCGCTCGCCTTTATCGTCGGCTCGACCGCCGGCCTTTATCTGATCAACTACTTTTCATCGAACATGATGGTCCAGGTGCAGGGCACGATCATGCCGCTCTTCGGCGTCGATTTCACCGCCTCCGCCGCGCAGGCGGTCGGCAACATCATCATCGCCGTCGGCACCTTCACCGGCCTCATATATTTCTTCTTTTCCAAGGAACACAAAGGGGTCTTCGGCGGCACCGCCAAGGTCGGCATCTTTTTCCTGATGGTCACCTTCGGCGCTTCGTTCGGCTACACCGTGATGAGCCGTATGTCGCTGTTGATCGGACGAATCGACTTCCTGTTCGGTGACTGGTTAGGAATGATCAAATAGTGCGTTCGAAAAGCAGGACAACACCGCCGCCCCGGCGGCGCAAAGCCCTCACACCTCTGCTGCTTTTTCTGTTATTGCTCCCCCCGGCGGCGTTCGCCCAGGGGGAGCCTACGCAGGCCGCGGCCGATTCGGTCATGGCCGATACCGCGACTCAGGCGATCGCTCCGCCCACCTCCGTTATCGCGGAAAACCACAAATACGACGACGGCGAACAGATCGATCTGAGCTGGGTGCCGTCGATCGATGACCAGCCGGGACTCAACCGGGTCACCGGTTATGTCATATATCGGATCAATCCCGAGGGTGACACGGCCCGGATCGGCACGGTCGGCCCCGGCGCCAACAGCTACTCCGACAAAAAGGCCGAGCGTAACGTCGAGTACCGTTATCGCGTCAACGCCCTCGGCCAACGGACGTCGGCGCCGTCGGTGATTACCGCCCCGACCGCGGCGAAGCGGGAGTGGCTCAATTTCGATCGCAAGTGGCTGTTCCTGATCGCCCTGATTTTCTCCGGCGCCGTGATCTAC
>CAYPYM010000832.1:0-1732 GCA_964414435.1 uncultured Ignavibacteriales bacterium
AGAGCATAGGCACAACACCCAGAGAACGCATTTGCTCCTGATGGTAATTGTATCGGACTCCCGAGGTAACATTCCGTGCTCCTTGCCCGTGTTGTTAGCAACGGTGATATAACTCGGCGCGTCCTCAATCGCAAGCGCCTCGGTAGCTGCAAAAGCCACATGCAATCGATGGTGAATGTTCCGCCGGGAGTATTAGTAGGGTGGTGAAGTCCGCCTGAGGTGTGCCGTCAGATCACACGCGTCCTTCGACAGGCTCAGGATGCGCAGGATCTGACGGAACCATCATCCCTCCGATCAACGGGGAGAGGCCCAATTCAGAAAGGCAAAACGACGAAACAAACCCATTTTCTCTATAAGCGACAACAAGATAGCGTTTTGGGATAAGCCATTTCAGCATCCCGGCTGGAGCACAGCGGGGAAGTGGAGCCGGGGTCCGAAATTCTAGACCCGCCCTGCAACTTTTATGTAAGCGCTTACGTAAAGCCTCCAAACAGACGCTCACTGCCCAGCACAGGAGAATGGGTTTGGACCTCATCCAGCAACTCGGACCGCTCGCCTTCGCCAGCCGCCTCAAACGGCTCGCCGAACGGCTCCAGAAAGACGTTTCCCAACTCTACGGCGAACTATCGGTCGAATTCGAGGCCCGCTGGTTCCCGGTCGTCTTCTACCTGAAAGACCGCGACGACGTGCCGCTCACCACGGTGGCGCAGGAACTCGGCCTGACCCATCCGGCGGTCAATCAGGTAGCAGGCGACCTGACCAGCAAGGGTCTGCTCAAATCATCGCGCGACAAAGGTGACGAACGCCGCCGCCTGCTCAGTCTCACCAAAAAGGGGCAAGAGACGGTGCGGACGCTCGAGCCGGTCTGGGTCGAGATCGCCCAGGCGACGCGCGAACTAATCGACGGTTCGGGCTGCGATGTGCTCAGGGCGCTGGAGCAGATGGAGCAGAGCCTCGACGAGCAGTCGATGCATGACCGGTTGATGGAACGACTGAAGAAGCGTAAGATCGACGCGTGAGTTTTGGAGAAGCTGACAGGGAGTCACTACCAATATGCACGACCATCACTATTCAAAGATACCAGGGGAGAAGACCATGAGAGGAATGAAAACGCGTGGATCGAATTTTGCCGCGAGCCTGATTCTGTTCGCCGCGCTGCTGATTATCTCGGCGGCCACGCCGGCCTCGGCCCAGCCGCAGCAGGACCAGGGCCCGACGATCGACAAGAAAATCAAAAGCGAGATTATCGACAGCGTCAGCGCCGCGCTGAACAAGTACTATGTCTTTCCGGACATGGCCAAAAAAATGGAGAAGCACGCCCGCGAGCAGCTCAAGAAGGGTGTCTACGATACGCTCACGACCACCGCGGCGTTCGCGATGGGCCTGTCCGAAGATCTCGAAAGCGTTTGCCACGACCGGCATTTCGGGATTCGCTACCTCCCGGCCGATGTGATCGACCGTTATCTCGATACGACCAGCCAGACCACCCGCGCCGAGGATGTCGCCGCGGCTGCGTACAATAATTTCGGCTTCGACAAGGTCGAACGGCTGCCCGCCAATATCGGGTATCTCAAGTTCGACGGCTTCTCCGGTTATGCCGAAGCCGGCCCCACTGCAATCGCCGCGATGAATTTCCTCGGGCACGTCGACGCGCTCATTATCGACCTGCGCAAGAATGGCGGCGGATCGCCGAATATGATCCAGATCATCTCGAGCTACTTTTTCGACGAGC
>CAYPYM010000833.1:0-1727 GCA_964414435.1 uncultured Ignavibacteriales bacterium
GACGATCTTCTTCCACGACATCGCCGGGCTGGTCAAGGGCGCCTCCGAAGGCGAGGGGCTCGGCAACCAGTTCCTCGCCTCGATCCGCGAGACCGACGCGATCTGCCACGTCGTCCGCTGCCACACCGAGTCCGGGGTGCCGCACCCCGACGGCCGGGTCGACCCGATCGCCGACATCGAGACGATCGAGACCGAGCTGGTCCTCTCCGACTTCGAGCAGGTCGAGCGCCGGCTCGGCCGGGTCGGCAAGGGGGCGAAGTCCGGCGACAAGGAGGCGATCGCCGAGCTGGCCTGGCTCGAGGACGTGAGGGAGGCGCTCGCCGCCGGCCGCCCGGCCCGCTCGGTGCCGCTGCCCGAGGGCGCTCCCGACGCCGCCCGCAACCTGCAGGCGCTGACCAGCAAGCCGATCCTCTACGTCGCCAACGTCGACGAGGGCGACGCCGAGGTGCCCGAGGCGGTCGCCGCCCACGCCGCCTCGGTCGGCGCCGGCGCGGTCGCGGTCAGCGCCCGGATCGAGGGCGAGCTGGCCGAGCTCGACCCGGCCGAAGCGGAGGAGATGCGCGAGTCCTACGGGGTCGAGGGCTCCGGCCTGGCGCGCCTCGTCCGCGCCGCCTACGACCTCCTGGAGCTGATCACCTTCTTCACCGCCGGCGAGGGCAAGGAGGCGGTGGCGCGGCCGCTGCACCGCGGCGCCACCGCGCTGGAAGCGGCGGGCACGATCCACACCGAGATCATGGAAGCGTTCGTCAAAGCCGAGGCGATCGGCTGGGAGCAGCTGGTCGAGTGCGGCGGCTACGTCGCCGCCCGCGACAAAGGCCTGTTGCGGATCGAGGGCCGCGACTACGTGGTCCAGGACGGCGACGTGATCACCATCAAGGTCTGAGGCCTGCAAACCGGCGCATCTCTGCGTCCTCGGTCGGTCGTGTGCAGAGCACACTTCCCTCCCTGCGTCCTTGACCTGCTTGGTTTTCGGCCTTAGGAGTCGAGGATCGTGACGATGCCGCTGGGTGCTTCCAGGAAGTCCATCGTGCGCTCGGCGGCCTCGTCGACCTCGATCCGGCCCTCGTCGCCGGGGTTCTCGTCGTGGTAGGTGCCGGGGCCCCAGAACTGTCCGTAGCGGAGGACCACGCCGCCGGCGTCGAGCACCATCCGCTCGTGCTCTTCGACCGGGCGGTGGCGGTCGCCCTCCAGCCTCCAGGCGATGCTCTGGGCGAGGAAGCGCGGTGCCTCGGCCGCCTGTGCGGCGGCGATCAGGTTGGCGGTGCCCGCGGTGCGGATCCGCGCGTTGGCGGCGCCCATCGCCGCGATCCGCTCGACCTCGTCGGGCAGGTCGGTGAGCTGGTGCATGACCAGCTCCGGGGCGAAGGCGAGGACCGCGTCGCGCAGTCCCGCGGCGTCGTAGACGTCGACCACGACCGGCTCGGCGCCCAGCTCGCGCAGCATCTCGGCCTTGCCCGGGCTGCGGGTCATTCCCGCCACCTCGTGCCCGTCGGCGACCAGCAGCGGCACCAGCCGCCGCCCGATCACGCCGCTCGCTCCGGCCAGAAAGACGCGCATCGGCCGAACCTAGCGAACCGCCCCCGCCGGCCCTCGGCAGCTCCCGGTTAGAGTCCCCGCATGGACGAAGGGGCGCGGTTTCCGCGGGTCCCCGCCAAGGGGGGGCACTACGAGAGCTTCTACGTGAAGGCCTGCGAGCCGGGGGGCGGGCGCGGGCTCTGGATCCGCCA
>CAYPYM010000834.1:0-1725 GCA_964414435.1 uncultured Ignavibacteriales bacterium
ACGTGCGCAGCGGTGTGGGCGCCGTCGGCGTCGGGTACTGCGCGTCGAGGATTGCGTCACGGTCAAGGGGGACGCCCGTACTCCCTGTAGCCGTCCCCGCCAGCGACAGCCCGTCGCTAACCGACCGGGCCGGATCGGGGAAAGATGCTGACGCCCCGAGCGAGGCTGCGTCGGACACAGAGACGCCTAGTAGCTCCGCGAGCGCGGCGTCGAATGAGATGCCGGCCTCGATGGACCGGGCTCGCGCCTTCGCCAGCACGTCATGCGGCCTGTGGATGACGGTGCCCGGGCCGCTCACGCCACGTCCTCCAGCACGGCCGAGACGTCATAGCCGAGGCGCGCGTAGAAGTCTCTCACCGGAGTAAGCTGGGAAGCCATCCGGCTCAGCTCAGCCGGGATCCGGCCGGCCAGGTAGCTCGCGCGTAGGCCGGTCCGGTCCGGCGTATGGTGCTTGCGCAGCGGCTCCCACGGGGTCGGTGCGCGGACCGTAACGCCGATATGACGGCTCAGGCGCGCGACGGTCTCAGTCCGGTCTCCTCGATCGCACTGTACGATCAAGGCGCGCGGGTCAGCCGCCCATTCACGGATGGCCTGGAAGTGCCGGCCGCAGACCTTACTGGCCTGCTGGCTCCTCCCGTTAGCGTTCGTCACCAGCGTCAGTACCGGATCCCGGACCGGGAGTACGAGCTTGAAGCCCTTCGCGACGAGCCGCGCAACCTTCTGGCTAGCGTTGTCGGCCGTAGCGTGAATGATGAGCGCCTCATCAACGCACGGGGCGATCATATCATGGAAGAACCGCGTGCCCGAGCCCGGTACGGAGTGGAGCAGCACCCTCGTACGGAACTGGTACCCGAAGCGCTCCACGTCCTCACGGTATCGCTCCGCTACGGTACCGATCACGTCGGCGCGGTCCTCGTAGTATGACACGTGGTCGAGGCGCTCACGGTGCTCACTGCGGTTACGGTGAAGCTCCGGGACCGGGCGATCTAGGCGCGCGGCCAGGTCTTCCAGGTCGAGGCCCCGGATCTCGAAGCGCCCCACCCAATCGGCTTCCCCAAGCCACGCCGTCATCGGGGCGCGGAGTACGTCCGGCAGCGTCCGATCTGCGTCCGGCATCCCGGCGGCTACCCAGCCCGGGAACGTCACGTCAGGGCGCCCGCGGTATAGCAGGTGGAACAGGCTGACGGCGCGGTCCCACGGGTTACGTACGAAGCCGTAGCGCCAGCCGTCACCCGGCGTAGGGCCGTTGTGGCCGCGGTACTCCGGCGGCTTGAGCTTCCATGACGCCACGATTGAGCGGCCGCCCGTACGCGGGGGATGGAGGAAGCGCCGTAGCGTCATCAGTCGGAGGCCTCACGCTCTAGGGCTTCCACGCGCTTCTTGGCCTGGCCCCAATCCGCCGAGGCGCGGACGTAGCGCCCGGCCGCGCCATCTGATGCCTGACGCTCCAGGGCGATAGCCGCCTGCTTACGCGCGCGTTCCGCCGAGGCCAGCGTATTACGGGCTCCGCGGAGTCGCGCGGCAGCCTCGTCTCCGTCGCCACGCCGAACCACCGCGTCAGCTGACGCGCCCGTCACCGTACCGTCACGCGCCCGGCGCTTGGTCCGCGGGCGCAGGCGCCGCAGCAACCTCCGTATGATTCCCATCTTCGCTCACCGCCTTCGCCAGTTCGGGATGTTCCGTGAACAGTTGCTCCACGCTGGCGCGCGCCATCTTCACGTCACC
>CAYPYM010000835.1:0-644 GCA_964414435.1 uncultured Ignavibacteriales bacterium
ACCGAGCAGGCCGTCGTTGACATCGATGATTCTCCCCCGTTGCAGCGCCGCCACCGAGATCCCGCCACCCATGTGGCAGGTGACAAACGACGCCGTCTCGAGCGTCTTCCCCATCTTGATCGCCTCGCGCCGCGAGACCTCCTTGATGTTCAACGCATGCGCCCGGCACTTGCGCTCGATATCGGGCAGACCGCTCACCCGCGCCAGATCGGTGAAGTTGTCGACCGTGATCGGATCGGTTACCAACGACGGTACGCTGTACCGCTCGCCGAGGTGGTGCGCGATCAGGCAGCCGAGATTCGAGGCATGGTTGGAGTAGCGCATCGTGCGGACATCGTCGAGCATCTGCGCCGAGATCGCGTACGAGCCGCCCTCAAGCGGCCGAAGCGGCGCGCCCCGCCCGACGACCGCCTTGACATCGCCGTCGCCCAGTTCGAGCGAGTCTATCCAGGCATCGATATTGGTCATGCGATAGAAGAACTGGTCGGCGACGTTGTCGAATCGGCGGAGTTCTTCCGGATCGTGGCGGATTACCATCTCGGAGACGCGCTCGGCGCCGTCGAACAGGGCCACCTTGGTGGACGTGGACCCTGGATTGATAATCAACATCTTCTGCGCCACGATCGCCTCCTGCGACGACTTCG
>CAYPYM010000835.1:654-1721 GCA_964414435.1 uncultured Ignavibacteriales bacterium
CTGACGGCCGCGCTCAAATGCCTGAAGATTTATCCCGACGAATTTCGATTTAACCCTTGTGCGGATCGCTTCGAGCCAGAGTTCGGTGTCGAACGGCAGGTAGTTCGAGAGCACGCCGAGCAGGATCGTATTGACAAGACGGGGATTGCCGAGTTCGCCGGCGATCCGGTCAGCCTCGACCCCGATCACGTGGCCGATCCGTTTTTTCATCTCGGCGATGGCATCTTTGGGATACTCCATGCCCTTGGTCGAGGTCACGATTGCCGGAATCAGCGTCGTGGTCGAGACAATCGCCACCCCGTCTTTCTTCATCCAGTCGATCGCCCGGAGTCCCTCGGCCTGCTCGAACGAGATGAGGACATCGGCCTGGCCGTGCCCGATTGTCGGTGAATAGACTTTCGGGGCGATCTTCACGTGTGACGAGACCACCCCGCCGCGCTGCGACATGCCGTGGACCTCGGACTTCTTGATATCGAACCCGGCCTGCATGGCGACATCGGAGATGATTTCCGAGGCGAGCAGCACGCCCTGACCGCCCACACCGACGATGAGTATGTTGAAGTTGAATCCGGCCATGATCACACCCCCTCCTTCACGTACTGGCTCTGCAGCATGATCGCCTCGGTCGGGCAGACCTGCGAGCAGAGCGTGCACCCGGTGCACAGGGTCGTGTCGATCACCGCCTTGGGCCGTCCTTTGTGATCGGTGACATCGGACGCCGAAATCGCCGGGCAGGATAATTTGAAACAGACCGAGCAGGCGTTGCACAGCTCGAGATCGACCACGTACGGCTCGTCCATGATGCGTTTCGGCATCAGGACACACGGCCGGGTGGTCTGGATCACCGACGGTCCGGGCTTCTCTATCTCTTCTTTCACCACCTGCTGAACGGCGTCATAATCGTAGGCGTCGACCTGGCGGAAGTTGTGTACGCCGAGCGCCTGCACCAGCGCCGCGATATCGATCTCATGCGCCGGCTCGCCCATGAGGGTCTTGCCGGTTCCGGGATGCTGCTGGCCGCCGGTCATGGCGGTGGCACGGTTATCCAGCAAAAGCACGGTGACATT
>CAYPYM010000836.1:0-1715 GCA_964414435.1 uncultured Ignavibacteriales bacterium
ATCATTCTCGATCCGGGGATCGGGTTCGGCAAGCGGCTCGAGGATAATCTCGCGATTCTGGGTAACCTTCGGGAGTTCGCCCGGTTCGGGCGGCCGATCCTGATCGGAGCCTCGCGCAAACGGTTTATCGAGGCGATTAACCCGTCCGGCAAACGCCCCGACCAGCGGCTCGGCGGTTCAATCGCGGCGGCGGTGGCGGCGGTGCTCGGCGGCGCGGCGATCGTGCGGGTGCACGATGTCGAACCGACGGTCGAGGCGCTCCGGGTTATCACGGCGATGGGAGGGGCGCGATGACGCTGTTCGCGTACGATTTCATCCGGTTCACGTTCAAGGACCTGATCGATGTCCTGATCGTCTCGTTTATCATCTACGAGGCGCTCAAACTGATGAAGGGGACGCGCTCGGCCCAGATCATTGTCGGGCTGTTTTTGATATTCGGGGTGGCGTTCGTGGCGTACTGGTTCCAGCTCGAGGGACTCACCTGGCTGTTCTCGAACTTGGCGACGTTCGGCCTGATCGTGCTGGTGGTCGTCTTCCAGCCGGAACTTCGGAGCGTACTCGCCCAGCTCGGGCAGAGCAAACTGCTTCGGCGGTTTGTCGCGCTCGAACGAAAAAAGTCGCTCGAAGAAGTCTCGCGGGCGGCGCTGCGCCTTTCGGAACTTCGCTACGGCGGCCTGATCGTGATCGAGCGCAGGACCGGCCTTCGGAATTTCTCCGAATCGGGCAAGGCGCTCAACGCCGAACTCAGTTCGGAGCTGTTGGTGACGCTGTTCACGCCGTACACGCCGCTTCACGACGGCGCCGTGATTATCTCGGGTGAATATGTCGTGGCGGCGGCGGCCTCGTTGCCGCTGACGACCAACGAACGCTACCGCAAGCTCTACGGCATGCGGCACAAGGCGGCGGTGGGGGTGTCGGAGGTGTCGGATGCGGTCGTGGTGGTCGTGTCCGAGGAGACGAGCAAGCTGTCGATCGCGCACGACGGGCTGTTGATTTCCGATATCAAGAAGTCGGATTTCAAGGACGCCTTGGCGAAGTACCTGGCGACATAGGAAGGACTTCGCGTCGAGCGCGGATTGATACGTGGATTCCCGCGTTCGCGGGAATGACATTTTCCAGGATCTTCCGATATTTGCGGCTGAGGTTGCTTCGTCGTTCGCCCCTTCAGGGCTCACTCCTCGCAATGACGTTCGTGCGTCGCCGTGTCCGAACGGTGGCTTTTCACTTGACCGGCTCCGACCGGCCGACTATCCTTCGACGAGCAATCGGGACAACCAAATTCACAAGCCGATTCGTAAAACAGGCAGGCTCGGAGTATGCCGGGCCGGAGTGATGCGATTATGGAGAACCGCCATGGACGGGAGCAACGGATGAGCGAGAACAAGGGATCACTGAAAAAGACGCTGATCAACGGGCTGGTGCTGTTTGTCGTCATCGCCGCGGGGATATTCGCCGGGTTCTGGATCTCGGTCAAGACCGGCCTGACCAGCAACCTGGCGCCGGGGCAGGAGTACGCCGGCAAGAAAAACACGAGCGTGGTCAAGGAAGGCGACGTGTTCCCATCGATTTCCGGCGAGGATGTCAACTACAACGAGGTGGCGGTGCAGCCGCTGCTGCCCGGCAAGAAGACGATCCTGGCGTTTGTCTCGGGCACCTGCGAACCGTGCCGGAGCTTCACCGAGGAGATCGCCGGCTGGCCGGAGGTCAACAACGGC
>CAYPYM010000837.1:0-1710 GCA_964414435.1 uncultured Ignavibacteriales bacterium
AACTACCAAACGAACCCATTCACCAGCCACTCCACTTACCCGCCGCCTAACACCCCCGTGGAATACCTTGCATCATAGATTTGCGGGAGCTATATTGACCCAGCATTTCACGGGAGAACGAGCATGACAAGATCCAGCGCAGTCCTCACGACTGCGGTCGCCGTCGTCACCACAGTGGCTGTCGCCTACTTTCTTGGCACGGCTGTCGGCAACTACATCACCGGACGCAAGTACGAGAATGACCGCCGCGAACAGTCCGAGCGGATCCTCGAGACCATGGAGAATCTCACGGTCGGCGACACGATCCCCGACCACGTCTTCCAGGACATGAACGGCCACGATGTCCGCCTGTCGGACCTCCTGTCCGACCGGACCGTCGTGACCTTCTTCCAGATCGACTGCGAGACCTGTTCGGCGGAGATCGACCGGCTCAAAGCAACAGTTCCCGACTCGAGCGATTATCGCTACTTCCTGTTTGTCTCGTCGTTCACCCCGGCCGCATTGCAGGATTTCGTGCGGGACCGCCAGGTCCCCCTGCGAACCCTCTACGACAACGACGACGAATACGCCTCGATCTTTCATGTCTGGACATTCCCGCTGAACGTCATCGTGGATCGAAACCGCACCGTGCTCAGCATCAAACCGACCGCTCTGACCGAGACGGATATCCGGGAGATCATAATCGCGAACAAGGCTGTTGCCGGAACTTAACCTCAAACCAACGGGAAAGGAGTCCCTTATGAAGCTTACGCTGCGACGGAGCCTTCTGCTCTTGTTCGTATTTACGCTCGTCTTCAGCATGGCCTTTGCCATCTCGACCCAGCCGGTCCAGGCGAAGGGCCCGTGCTGCACGATCAGATGTCCGGGCAACCCGCATCACAACGGGCAGGGCGATATGACCATCTACGGTTGTACGGTCGTGCCGATGAGCCCGTGCTACATTCCGTGCCTCAACAATTGACGGCGCGCCGGACCTACCGCTAGCGAAAAGGGGTTGTTAGTCCGGGTCGGCGGAGTACGACCGCGCCCGGGTGGAAATGGTTTGAAATGAGGGGGAAGTGGCATCGATTCCGGGCAATTACGCAACGGGCAGCGTCACCTTCAACAGCCTTGGTTGACAATGAAAGGGAGCCTGCCGCCCGGCGGCAGCTCCCTTTCGTATGCTGTCCCGCGCACCGTCGTGCCGCGCGCGATAGAAGGCCATCCGACGAACCCATTCACCACCCGCTGTTCGGCGACTCCTTCGGACGATTCCCGTTCCGCATGTACATCGCTCCGGCGCCGAACGACAAACCAAACACGGCGTGCTCCCCGGCGGCGAATACGCGTCGTACATCCACATCGGGTCGTACGGCAGGATAGGGGAGAGCTTCGCCCGTCTTGGCCGCGAATGGCTGCCGACCAGCGGCCGCACCGCCACCGGCGGGCCGTGTCTCGAAATCTACGGCGACGACCACGGGAAAGTTCCCGAGAGCGAGCTCCGCACCGAAATCCTGGTCCCGCTGAAACCCTGACGGCCGTCCCGCCCGGGCGGGAGAATAGATCGGAGAGACCATTTTCGAATTGACCGATCGGCTTCACGGTGCTATGTTATATCTGTAACGAGCCTCTCACAGGGCGCAGTTCCTTCGCGCGGCATCACTCGATTTCCGACTCACGCACCCTGCTGGTACCTGAGAGCCTACAAATTTTCCGTCGGTGAGGGGCAGG
>CAYPYM010000838.1:0-1707 GCA_964414435.1 uncultured Ignavibacteriales bacterium
AGGAACGAGGGGGGTCTCCATTCACCATTCACTTTTCACGCTTCACTATCCAGATTCCGGGAAGTGAAGGGTGAATGGTGAACAGTGAAGCGTGAACGTCGCATAATCCTGGCTGTCGC
Organism: uncultured Ignavibacteriales bacterium; assembly: GCA_964414435.1. Classification (GTDB taxonomy): domain Bacteria; phylum Zixibacteria; class MSB-5A5; order GN15; family FEB-12; genus JAGNLV01. Next base: position 120 of record CAYPYM010000838.1, read on the forward strand.
CATGGCCCTGCTGCTGCCCGTCGGCGCCCAGGCGGCAGCCAATGTAACGGAGAACACGGTGGCCGCCACCCCGGCCGAGGCCGGGCTCAGCTACGAGCAGCTGAAACTGCCCGGGGGCGAGCACATGGGGCTGATGGGCGGCTCCGTGCTGTTCGCCCAGAACTCGTGGCTGGCCATCGGCCCCGGCTTCTACGGGGCGATGAGCGGGCACCGCGGCGGCTTCATCACCCTGGGCCTGGCCGCGCGCGCCCGGTTGGCCCTGACCGACAGGCTGGCGGCGGAGCTGGGCGCCTATGTCGGCGCCGGCGGCGGCCGCGGCGGCCTGCAGCTGACCGGCGGCGGCCTGTTCCTGCGCACCCATCTGGGCCTGAGCTTCGACACCGGGTGGGGCAGCATCGGGGCCGGCGCCAGCTATGTGGCCGCCCCGTACGGCAGCATCCACAGCACCCAGCCCTATGTCGCCTACCGGTACGGTTTCAACAGCTGGATGAGCGACGGCTGGCAGCCGCCGGCCGCCTCCGCCGACATCGATTCCTATGTCAATCCCACCGAGGAGGAGGTCGCGCTGGTCTACCTCCACGACCATATCCCGTCGGGGGTGCTGACAACCGGTGGCACAAGGCAGCAAACCCTGAAGCTGATGGGCATCGAGTGGCACCGCTATGTGAGCGAAAACTTCTATCTCAGCGCCGAGGCGGCGGGGGCCATGGGCGGGCAGAGCAACGGCTACATGCAGATCCTGCTGGGCGGCGGCTACCGGCTGCCCCTGACCGATTCGACCGCCGTCAAGCTGACCCTGGCCGCCGGGCCGGCCGGCGGCGGCAATGTGGCCACCGGCGGCGGTCTGCTTGTCGATGCCTCGCTCGGCCTGCAGCAGTACGTCAACGAGAAGCTGTACGTGGAGGCCGACGGCGGCTACACCAAGGCGGTGGGCGGCAGCTTCCGGGCGTACAATCTGGCCGGCAAGCTCGGCTACCGGTTCGGCACCCCCGATACCTCCGACGACCAACTGGACGCATCCGACCTGTCCCAGTTCCCGCGGCGGCATATGCGCTGGCGCATCAGCGAGCAGGGCTACCGCTCGGCCGATCCCTTATGGCGCAAGAGCTATGCCGATAAAAACATCGACCTGCTGGGCTTCCAGGGCGACTACTTCGTCAACCATTACCTCTACCTGACCGGTGAGGCGATGGCCGCCTACCACGGCAAGGCGGGCGCCTTCATGACCGGCATGTTCGGCGCCGGCATCCAGCTCTCACATGGTTCCTTCCCGCTGTTCGCCTATGCCGAGGCCCTGGGCGGGGCCGCCGGCGGCGGCGGCGTGGACGTGTCCGGCGGCCTGGTGTGGCAGGGCAATGCGGGGCTGGGCTACCGCATCACCAGGAATTACAGCCTGATGGCCAGCTACGGGCGCATGCAATCGGTCAAGGGGCACTTCAAGGCCAATGTGCTGACGCTATCCCTGGCCCACCGCTTCACGCTGTTCGCCATGTAAGATGTGAGAGCTGAGGGGCGAGTTGCGAGGGTTGGGAAGTGAAGCGTGAAGGGTCGGGAGCGAGTGTCTATTCACCATTCACCCTTCACGATT
>CAYPYM010000839.1:0-1445 GCA_964414435.1 uncultured Ignavibacteriales bacterium
GTCGGTGCCGGAGGTACTGCCGGAGCCGACCTTCTGGCCGATCGGTACCGCTTTCGGCGTGACCCTTCTTTTCTGGGGGCTGCTGACCTCGTGGATTATCAGCGCGGTCGGCGCCGGAGTACTGGCTCTGTCTATCGCCGGGTGGATTGGAGCGTTCCGCGGATGAGCGAAATCAAGGAAACGACGGGGCCTGACGACAGCCGCCGCCAGTTCATGGTCCGGATGCTGTTCGCGTTCGGCGCCGTGGTCGGGGGCCTTATCTCGGTCCCGGTCGTAGGCGCGTTCTTCGAACCGCTGTTGCGCGGGAAGCCGCAGGCGTGGCGCTCGGTGGGCGCAGTCGATCACTTCACCGTAGGCGACACCGTTCTCGTCAAGTTCCGCGACGCTTCGCCGCTGCCCTGGTCGGGTGATACCGATCGGACCGCATCGTGGCTCCGCCGCGTCTCGAATGACGAGTTCATCGCGTTCGCGGTCAATTGTGCTCATCTGGGTTGTCCGGTCCGATGGATCGCCGATGCCGAGCTGTTCCTTTGTCCCTGTCACGGCGGTGTGTACAACAAGGACGGCTCCTACGCTGCCGGCCCGCCGCCGCACGGCCTGGACCGCTACCCGGTAAGAATTCGGAACGGTCAGGTAGAGATCCGCACCAGCCCGATTCCGATCACGAATATCTGAGAGGACCATGTCGACGCTGAAGCAACTCTGGCAATGGATTGACGACCGCACCGGATTGAGTGCCGTGGTCGGCCCGCTGGCCCGCCATCTCGTGCCGCCCGGTGCGAAGTGGGCCTACGTGTTCGGCAGTGCCACGCTCGCCGCGTTTATCCTTCAGGTGGTCACCGGGGTGGCCCTTTCCATGCTCTACCAGCCGACCTCGGAGACCGCCTACGCATCGCTCATCTTTATCACCAACACGGTACCGCTGGGCAGTTTCCTTCGGGGCCTGCACTATTTCGGCGCGTCAGCCATGATCGTGCTGGTCGGAATCCACATGATCCGCGTGTATATCACGGCATCGTTCAAATATCCGCGCGAGATGAACTGGATCTCCGGCGCCGTGTTGCTCCTGCTGACCCTCGGTATGGGATTTACCGGCCAGTTGCTGCGCTGGGATTCCAACGGCGTCTGGTCGGCCATCGTCGGCGCCGAGCAGGCCGGGCGGGTGCCGTTTATCGGCACGACGATCGCCCACTTTCTGCTGGCGGGGGAGACGCTCGGCGGGGCGACCCTCAGCCGGTTCTTCGCGATTCACGTCTTTCTCATCCCGGCCCTGATGTTCGGACTCGTCGGGCTGCACCTGTTTCTTGTCGTGCACCACGGGATATCCGAACCACCCAAATCGGGTCGGCCGGTCGATCCGGCCACCTACCGCAAGTGGTATGAAGGCATGCTTCAAAAAGAAGGCGTGCCGTTCTGGCCCAACGCCGCCTGGCGGGACATGGCGT
>CAYPYM010000839.1:1455-1707 GCA_964414435.1 uncultured Ignavibacteriales bacterium
CGTTCGGCCTGACTGTACTGGTCGTCATCATGGTGCTGGCCTATGTGGTCGGGCCACCCGCGATCGGCAGTCCGCCCGATCCGGCCAATATTCACTCCAATCCTCGCCCCGTTTGGTATTTCCTCTGGATCTTTGCCCTCTTCGCGTTGATGCCGCGGCAGATTGAGTCGTTCGCCATCGCCTTTGGTCCGGTCGTTCTCGGCGCGGTGCTGATTCTCACCGTGTTCGCCACCTTCATCGCCATGCTCATCT
>CAYPYM010000840.1:0-1705 GCA_964414435.1 uncultured Ignavibacteriales bacterium
GAAAATTCAGCCGAGGCGTGGACCGATATGGGATTATTCCGATATATCCTAACAGGCCACGGTCTCGGCCGGCCTCGTTAGGGAAGGTTCGGAAACAAGCCTGCAAAGGGAGTGATGATGCCGACTATTCTCGTTGTCGACGATAAAGATTCCATGCGCAACATGCTCCTCGAAACGCTGACCGAGGAGGGCTACCGGGTCGACGCCGCCACCGACGGCCGCTCGGCGCTGGACCTCGTGCGCAACAAATCCTACGATCTCGTTCTCACCGATCTGAAGATGCCCGAGGTCGACGGTCTCGAACTGCTGTCGTCGGTGAAAGACATCGATATCGAAACAGCCGTGATCGTCATGACCGCGTTCGGCACGATCGAGGACGCCGTCGCGGCGATGAAACGCGGGGCGTTCGATTTCATCACCAAGCCGTTCGACACCGAACATCTCTGTGTCATGATCAACCGCGCTCTCGAGAACCGTCGCCTGATCGCCGAAAACACGCTCCTGCGCGAGGAGATCATGGGGGGGAAGGAATTCTCGAACATCATCGGTAAGAACGAGAAGATGCTCGAAATCTGCGGGCTGGTGCAGAAAGTCGCCAAGTCCGACGCCTCAGTGCTGCTCCAGGGAGAATCGGGTACCGGCAAGGAGCTGTTTGCCCGCGCCATCCACGGCCTCTCGCTGCGTACCGGCGGACCGTATATCACGATCAACTGCGCCGCGATTCCCCACGAGCTGCTCGAGAACGAACTGTTCGGTTCGGAAAAAGGCGCGTTTACCGGCGCCCACGCCCGCAAGATGGGCAAGTTCGAAATCGCCAACACCGGCACGATTTTTCTCGACGAAATCGGCGACATGGATATCGCTCTCCAGGCGAAACTCCTGCGCGTCCTCCAGCAGAAGAATTTCGAACGACTCGGCGGCACCAAGCCGATTGATGTCGATGTCCGCGTGATTGCCGCGACCAATATGGACTTGACCGACCTGATCAAGGCGAAGAAGTTCCGCGAGGATCTGTACTACCGCCTCTCGGTCTTCCCGCTGACCATCCCGCCGTTGCGGGAGCGGATCGACGACATCGCCCTGCTGGCCGAGTTTTTCATCGACAAGTACTGTGCCGAAATGCGCAAGCCGCTCAAGCAGCTGACCAGGCCGGCCGCCGCGCTTCTTGAGAAATATCACTGGCCGGGCAACGTCCGCGAACTCGAGAACACGATCGAGCGCGCGGTTATTCTCGCCGAGAGTAAAAAAATCACGCCCGACCACCTCGCGATCCGTCTGCGCCGCACCGATGAGATCCGCCTGCGCGACGGCGCCGGGCTGAAAGAGATCGGCGCCCACGCCCAGGCCACCGCCGAGAGGGGCACCATCATCAGGGTGCTGCGCGAGACGCGCGGTAACAAGCGCAAGGCGGCGCGGATCCTCAAGATCGATTACACGACGCTGTTCGACAAAATCAAAAAGTACGATATCGAGCAGGCGATGGCGGAATAGCAGATCGAATTGCAACATCCCCCATCCCGGGTGATGCTGGAGCCGCTTCTTTTGGGCGGCTCTTTTTTTGTGGACCGTTCGCTCTATCCCCGCATTGACCAACGCATTGCAAAAACCTGTTGACTAAATCCTCTTTTTGCCTGATTTTTCACGGAAATACGTCATGCCGGAAGGCATGCGCCGAAGGGGAAGGTCCGTGGGCATCCGCTGCGTG
>CAYPYM010000841.1:0-1701 GCA_964414435.1 uncultured Ignavibacteriales bacterium
GGTGGTCAGCCAGAACATCGAGACGCTGTGGGCCGAAGCCGCAGCGCAAAGCCCCGATGGCGGCGGCTACCCCCTCGTACGTCAAGCACGACGTCGAGCGCTTCATCGGCTGCGGCCTGCTGCCGGGGGGCTTCAGCCGACTACGGTGCCGCAGCTGTGGCGCCGAGCGCCTGGTGGCGTTTTCGTGCGAGGGCAGAGCCCTGTGTCCCTCGTGCGTCGCCAGGCGCATGGCGGACACCGCCTCGCACCTGGTCGACCACGTGCTGCCACGCGCCGCCTACCGGCCATGGACGGTGACGTTGCCCTACGCGCTGCGCCTGCGCCTGGTGCGAGACCCGAAGCTGCTGGGCGCCGTGCTGTCGGACGTGCTGCGCACCATCTTCGCCTGGCAGCGACGGCAAGCACGACGTGCGGGCCTGCAGCGTCCGCTGACCGGTGCCATCACCATGGTCCAGTTCTGGGGCAGCCTTTTGCAGCTCACGCCGCACTTCCATGCCTGGCTGCCCGACGGCGTCTTCTGCTCGCAGCCCGACGGCACCTTGGTCTTCGAGCGCCTCGCGGCCCCCGACGACCGCGACCTCGAGCGCCTGCTACGGCGCATCGCCCGCCGCGTGCAACGGCGCTTCGAGACCCTCGACGAGCTCGACGCCGATGACGACGACGCCCCCGTCGCCGCCGCCCAAGCCGAGTCCCTACGTATCGGCGCCTTTTCGCTCGGCCCCACCGACGACGAGCGCCGTCGACCGCTGTGCGTCGCCCTCGACGGCTTCACCCTGCACGCCGCGCTGGCCATCGCCGCCAACGACAGGGCCGCACTCGAGCGCGCGTTGCGCTACGGCCTTCGGCCCCCGCTTTCGGCCAAGCGCCTGCAGTGGGCTCCCGGTGGCAAGGTGCGCCTGCTGCTGCGCAAGCCCCTGTCGACCGGCCAGACCGACCTGCTCTTCGAGCCGCTGGCCTTGTTGCGTCGGCTTGCGGCCTCTATCCCCAAGCCGCGCCAAAATATGGTGCGATTCCACGGCATCTTCGCCCCTCACGCCGCCAAGCGCTCGCTACTCGCACAGCTGGTGCCCACGCCCGCTGCTTGCGCCACCACGCCGCTTCGCCGCGCCGACCCCGTCGCCGCCACCACCTCGAACGCCACGCTCGACCCGTCGCCGCTGCCCGCCGCTCCCACCCCCGTGCCCGTACCGTACCGCCGCCCGTGGGCCGAGCTGCTGCGCCGCATCCACGACCACGACGTCCTGCGTTGCCCACGCTGCGACGGCCGCATGGTCCCCGTGCAGACCGTCAAAGACCCCGCTGTCATCGCCAAGGTCCTGGCCCATCTCGGCCTCCCCACGTCGCTGCCCCCCCGTCGCTGCCGCTCGCGCGCCGCCCCAGCTCGTCTTCGACCTCGACGAGCCCGGCGAGCTCGAGCTCGATCTGCACCACGCCGCCTTCGACGCGTAGGCTCTCGGCACCACCGGCCGCCGGCTGCCCGCCACGCGTCTGCCCTCATCTTTTAAAGTTCCTGCGATATATGTAATCCATATTGGGCTGTCACGTCTCTGTCCGCTATCTCCCGCCGCCGGCTCCCCGTGGCCCGCCTACCGCGATACTACCCCCGCTCCCGGATTCGCTGTTTTGTTCGTCTTGTCGGCTGCGGTTGCGCCTGGTGCGAGACCCGAAGCTGCTGGGCGCCGTGCTGTCGGACGTGCTGCG
>CAYPYM010000842.1:0-1701 GCA_964414435.1 uncultured Ignavibacteriales bacterium
CGTAGCGGCCGACCGGATGGGCTTCCTTTATCTGAATATCCAGCGGGACTCGGTTTTTGTCAAGGGTTCGCACGCCCGAGTCTTCATCGATACACTGAGCGCAGGTGCAGTTCACCCGAAGGTGATAGGGCGAATGATGCGACACGTGGCCGTCGCCCCACTCGATGCGCAGCTTGCCGTCGTCGGTGAGGTTAATCTGCAGCGGTTCATCGACCGCCAGTTCGTTCTTGATTCGCTCGACACTCTCGGTGACGGCGCCGGCGAGATTGAGCACCGCTTTGGCCGCCGGGGAGTCGCTCGAACGGGACAGCACCGGCGTGCCGTCATCGCCGCCCATCATAATTTCGGGGTCGAGCGGGAGCGAGCCGAGGAACGGGACGCCGAATTCGTCGGCCAGTTTCCGTCCGCCGCCCTCTTTGAAAATGGCCGTTTCCTGGCCGCAGTGCTTGCAGACGAAACCGGACATGTTTTCGACCACACCGATGATCGGTACTTTCACCTGCCCAAACATTTTCACCCCTTTGCGGGCGACGCCGAGCGCCACCTCCTGCGGGGTGGTGACAATCACGGCGCCGGAGAGCGAGGCCTGCTGGGCGAGGGTGAGCTGGACATCGCCGGTGCCCGGCGGGAGGTCGATCAGGAGAAAGTCGAGATCGCCCCACAAAACGCCGCTGATAAACTGCATGATCATTTTGGTGGCCATCGGGGCGCGCCAGACGACCGGGCCGTCATCGGGGATGAGCAGGCCCATCGAAACGAAGCTGATACCGTGTTTGTTGAGCGGTTCGAGATAGTTGTCGCCGATAGTCGGCTTCTCCCCTTCCGAGCCGAGCATGCCCGGTTGGCTGGGGCCGTAGATGTCGGCGTCCATGAGGCCGACCGAATACCCCTGGTGTTTGAGGGCGTAGGCGAGGTTGGTGGCGACTGTCGATTTGCCGACCCCGCCCTTGCCGCTGGCAATTGCTACAATATGCTTGACTCCCTCGATGCCCGGCTGGGCGGGAGCGGCTTTGGTCTGTTCGTTCATGAGCACATCCTTCGTTGTATCCAGGACAAGGCTGTCCTGCCGTCAACTGATTCACCGGCGCTGCCGGTATAGACAATACGCGGCCGGTAGGGCCGGTATTGAATCCAATATAACAAATACCGGCGGAAGATGTTCACTGTCTTTGACTTTAGTCAGGGGATGACTTACTCGGGGCGATCGTACGGGAGCCGGTCGGTCGGCTCGTCATCGGTTTCGGATTCGGCCTCCATCTCGGCCAGACGCCGGCGGCGGCGGGATTCGGTGACACGCACGACGACAATCGAGATCTCGTAGAGCGAATAGAGCGGTACGGCCATGAGTATCTGCGTGAAGACATCGGGTGGGGTGAGAATGGCCGCGACGATCAGGATGATCACGACCGCATAGCGGCGGCCCTTGCCGAGCATGCGGGCGTTGACGATCCCCATCTTGGCCAGGAAATAGGCGATGATGGGGAGCTGGAAGCAGAAGCCGAAGGCGATTTCGAGCGTGCCCACGAAGCTGATATAGCTGCCGATCGTGATCGTATTGGTGACCTGATCGGCGGCAAATCCGATCAGGAATTTGAAGGCGAAGGGAAGCACCGCGAAATAGCAGAAGACGCCGCCGAGCAGGAAGAGCATGGTCGAGGTCGCGACGAGCGGCAGGATCGCCGCTTTTTCGCGGTGGTAGAG
>CAYPYM010000843.1:0-1701 GCA_964414435.1 uncultured Ignavibacteriales bacterium
CAGGTAGACCACGCCCACGACGGCGATCAAGACCCAGATCATCTTGCGTGAAAAGGCGGCGGCTACGGCGGGCGTCGAACTCATCTGACGGTATCCAATTCCTTATCGCAATCCTTACGACTCGTCCGCCGCCGTGCCCGGTGGTTGTGCGGCAGACCGGTAGCCCTCCTCACGGTAGTATCGGAGGCAGCCCGAGGCTCCTTAATCTAGGCGGGGTGAAAGACGTGGTCAACTAAATTGCGGCGGGATCAGGGGCGGCGGATAAGCCCGGACAGCAATCGCCGCAGCCCCAAAACGGCGAGAGCGGCGGGCCCCGGCAGCGCGGCCATCAGGCGGTGCGACATCGGGGCATTGCGGACCTGGGCGAGTTCGCGCCGGGCTTCGGCCGTGCGGCCGGCGGAGATGAGTCCGGCCGCCTTGGTGACCCGCTGTTCATCGAGAATGGCCCGGTACTGCTCGCCGTGCTCCTCAAGAAAGTCCGGATCAACCCCCCAGACTTCTTCGAGTACGACGATTCGTGCGACCGCACGCTCGTACTGATCGGCATCGGTGAGACGGCCCTCGAGATGCCCACCGTTGAGGGCCAGTTCGCAGTCGATAAACGCTCCCGGCCCCGCTCCGGCGAGACGGCCGAAACAGGCCCAGTCTTCGTACAATTCGATTCCCTCGGTAAAGTGCATGGCCCTGCCGGCGAGACTGCGGCGGGCCACCGTGGTAATCGTGCAGATGTAACTGGCGGCCATCTGGTGAGCGTAGATATCACCGATGTAGACGGTGACATCGTCCGCTCCCTCGGGCAGCGGCGCAAGCGATGAGTAGGCGACGCCGGGACCGAGCAGTTCACTCCACGGGCGCGTATCCCTGTGCCAATTCGAAAGAAAGCGGGGGGAATAACGGCCGTCGGCATGACGCACGCGGAATTCACCGTAAGAATAGACCAGGTCCGGGCGGGCATCCATGAGAGCCGCCTGGAGATCCAGTTTACCCGGCAAGAATTCGTCGTCGGAATCGAGAAAGGCGATCAGATCATGGCGGGACTCGGCAATCCCCCGGTTGCGGGCGGCGCCGGCGCCGGCGTTTGTCTGCCTGATACACCTGATTCGGTCGCCGTAAGCGGCGAGAACGGCGGCGGTGTTGTCGGTCGAGCCGTCGTCGACCACGATGATCTCATCATCCTCGCCGGCCTGACTCAGGACCGAGTCGAGCGCGGCGCCAATCATGGAGGCGCGGTTGTAAGTCGGGATAATAACCGATATCGGGGAACGGGCCATGCTCATTCTCCTTCTGCCGGCAATTTGAGCCGATGGATCAGCGACCGGAGGCCGGGGATATCCCGCAGCAGCCAGCGCGCCCGGATCGGCAGTACGCCGAACAGTTGCGGGAGCGGCTTTTTCGGATATATCCAGATATCATAGTACGGCCGCTTTTCAGCGAGCCAGTGATTGTGCCAGTCCTTGTCGGTGACCAGATCCAGACCGTGCGTGTTGTGGTGTTCGTACGCCTGCATGACCGCCCAGTCGAGCAGTATGACACCGGGCGCGCAACGGGAGTAGTCCTCATCGAACCCGATCTTCCAGACCAGGAGATTTTTCCCGAAGCGGACGGCGAGGTGGCCGGCGATAATGTGGTCTTCGGTTTTGAGGAACTGCCAGACCAACGCCCTGCGGCGATAGAGCCGTTCCACGAGCGCCCGGTAGAAGT
>CAYPYM010000844.1:0-1696 GCA_964414435.1 uncultured Ignavibacteriales bacterium
GTTATGGTTGTCGAAGGTGAGCAACAGGCGGCTGGAGCGGTCGAACGGATACGATTCACCCACGAGCTTGAGCGCGCCGGTCGCGTTCTGGGTGAAAATGACGGTGTACTCCTCCGTCGAAGCGTTAAAGAATTGATGGACCGCCTGACGCGCGCGCTCGACGAACAACGTGGCCAGCGCGGAGGTGGGATTGGATGAGTGCGGGTTACCCGGGACGCTTGCCAGCAGGAGGTTCGCGTGTTCGCGAACCTGGGAGTTTGCGTAAAGGCCGCTCCCCGTGTAATCGAGATATACATGCCCGAGCCGGTCCAGTTGTTCGTAGTGCGATCGCCGCAGGTCGTCGAGCATCGCCGTGTCCAGGTAGTCCGGGCAGCTATCGAGAAACAGGCGTTCAGCGTCGTTAAGCGCGGCCATGAAAAGTGCAAGTACCGGGGAATATTCTAGAGTGCAGCAACGACTGCAGTATGGGCGGCTCACCCGCCTCGCGCGTCGATGTGCGCTGCATGATGTAAACCTAGAACTTCAATTGCATCCATTGGAGAATCGTAACATGTTCAAACAACCGCCGAAACATGCTAAAAGCGGTATCTTGAGCAGATGCTTCGGGTTGCCACTCGGGCCGGTCTATACTTCGCCCCTGGCTGATGTTCCGGGCGCGCGTCCCCGCCGAACCGTCTTTGCAATGTAAGGCGAGCATGGAAGCTCACGAGGGAGGGAATAGGAATGACCGCAAGTAGGACAATGAGGGCGTTGGTACTGAAGCAGCACGGCGGACTAGGCGATCTCGCGGTGGTCGAGGACTATCCGCGGCCAACCGTCACCGAAGGCCATGTGGTAATCCGCGTGCGCGCGTCCTCGTTCAACTATCACGATGTATTCACGGTGCGCGGCATGCCCGGAATCAAGGTGCCGCTGCCGGTGATCATCGGACTCGATATGGCCGGGGAGATCGTCGAAGTGGGTGCCGGAGTGGACGGATGGAGACCGGGCGACCGCGTACTGGTGAACCCGCTGAACCGAAGAAAAGGCCTGATGGGGGAAATGCTGGACGGCGGCATGGCTGAGTATTGCCTCGTGTCCGCCGATCAGTTGATCAGGATGCCCGCGAGCGTCAGCTTCGAGGATGCTGCGTCGCTCCCGGTCGCCTACGGTACCGCGCATCGGATGCTGATCACGCACGAGACCGTGCGCAATGCAGAGCGCGTGCTCATCCTCGGCGCGAGCGGCGGCGTCGGTACGGGCTGTGTGGTACTCGCGAAAATGCTGGGCGCGGAGGTGATCGCCTGCGCCGGCGGCGAGGAAAAAATGCAGCGCCTGCGGGACCTCGGCGCCGACCATGTCATCAACTACAAGGGGGTCGACTTCTCCAAATGGGCCATCGAGAAGTACGGCAAGCCGCAACGCCGCAGCTATGAAGGCGGCGTCGACGTCGTCATCAATTTCACCGGCGGCGATACCTGGTTGCCGTCGCTGAAGTGCCTGAAGCGCGGCGGCAAGCTGCTGGTGTGCGGAGCGACCGCCGGGCACGATCCAAAGGAGGATTTGCGCTACATTTGGAGCTTCGAGCTCAAAGTCATCGGTTCGAACAGCTTTTACGACGACAATCTGGCGGCCTTGATGGCATTGATCGAGCAGGGCAAGATCAAGCCCGTCATCGACAAGGTACTGCCGCTGGATCAGGCGAGCGAAGGGCTGC
>CAYPYM010000845.1:0-1694 GCA_964414435.1 uncultured Ignavibacteriales bacterium
CCTGCAGGATGGGGTCGGTTTTCGTCTTTTCCTTGATAATGCGGTGAAAACCATGAACGAACCGACGATGATCAGCCCGATGACCCAATCCCTGCGCTTTGCCATGACCTGCCTGTGTTCTGTCCCGGAGCTTTACATTGCCGGGATCAAGATCTTTGCCGATGGTTCGCTCGGCAGCCGCACCGCGCTCTGTTTTAATGCCTATAAGGATCGTCCCGGCAATTACGGTATCGAAGTGACCTCGGCGACGCAGATTCTCAAGTATGTTCGCGCCGCCGCCCGCCTCGGGCTGCCGTGCGCGGTGCACGCGATCGGCGATCGGGCCGTGTCCAACGTCCTCGACGCCTACGAGCGCGGGCCGAAGCCGAAGTTTCCCGCCCGACATCGCATCGAACATCTGCAACTGATGCGCCGGAAAGATATCGCGCGGGTGAAGCGTCTGAACGTGATCGGCTCGATGCAGCCGCAGCAGACTCTCTCGGATATCGACATGGTCCGCAGTTTCTGGGGCGCACGAAGCGCCAACGCCTACATCTACCGCACGCTGCTCGATCGCGGCGTCGATCTGGCCTTCGGCTCCGATGTCCCGATCGAGCCACTCGACCCGCTGGCTGGTATCGAAGCGGCGGTTCGCCGCGCCCGTCCGGGCAGTCGCGACGTTTTTCACCCCGAGCAGCGGATCACGGCTGTCGAGGCGCTGTATGCATTCACCGCTGGAACGGCAATCGCGGCGGGCCAGCAGGATTGCCGTTGTCACCTGCTGCCGGGTTATCCGGCTGATTTCACGATACTGGCCGAGGACATCACGCGGATCGCCCCGCGCCGGATCGGCTCGACGCCGGTTCTGGCGACCGTGCTTGACGGGAAAGTCATGTTTGCCGATTCCTCGCTGCATCTGTAGCGCCCGCCACGATTTCCGCCCTCCGAATTACGTTGACATCAATTTGAGGTTCGGCCATATTAAATATATGCGAGCCAAGATGGTACTCATGTCCATTGGCTGGCTGCTGACCACCGCGATCATTTTCTACTCCTATGCAGCCCGAGCCGATGTCGTCCCGGAGGGAAGCGATTCCTCCGCGGTTACCGCCGTAGTTGATTCGGCCGTTGCCGACACGAATCCGGCCGCGAAGGGCGTCCGTGCACCGGGCGAGCCGCCACTGGTGTATGTCATGACGGTCGACGGTGCGATCGGCACCGTCATTGATGACCGCATCCATGCTGCAATTCGCGAGGCGACCGACAACGGTGCCGCCCTGCTCGTAATCGAGCTCGACACGCCGGGCGGCTTCACCCAGTCGACCTGGTCGATCACGAAAAACATCATGAATTCCAAAGTGCCGATCTGCGTCTACATCTCGCCGTCGGGCGCGCGGGCCGGATCGGCCGGCGTATATATCACCTACGCCGCCCATATCGCCGCCATGGCGCCGTCGACCAATATCGGCGCCGCCCACCCGGTCAGCGGGTCGGGCGAGCAGATCGATTCGGTGATGAACGAGAAGATCACCAACGACGCCGCCGCCCAGATCCGGGCGGCCGCCACCGAACGGGGCCGCAATGCCGAGTGGGCCGAGAAGGCGGTCCGCGAATCGGTCTCGATCACCGATCGCGAGGCGCTTAAGATGAACGTGATCAATATCCGGGCGGAGAATCTCGACGATCTCCTGCGCCAGATCAACGGCCGCGTGGTG
>CAYPYM010000846.1:0-1694 GCA_964414435.1 uncultured Ignavibacteriales bacterium
GAAAAAGACAATGCATGCAGGGCTTTGGTCTTGCTGGGATTAAATTCTTCTTTTCTAAAGGATGTGCAACGGTGTCTGTTGTTTTGGCAAACACTAAGTTGGTAGTAGTAGTCCTAGCTGAAAATCACAGGCGCACTACTACTTCCAAAAGACTCGATAATGGCGATTGACTGCCCTACTAAGAGACCTAGTATCAATCTATGATTATACAGACTGGGAAAACGCACGCTATGCAGCATCCTTCTTCTCTTAAGCATTCTAAAGTTCGAAAGAACAACAACAAAGTGCTGCCAACTCTTGTTGTTCTTCAAGCTTCGAGCAACTGATGGATGATCTTCTTAATTATGGAACGATTAAAGAGCAAGAATCCATTACTGGTCTTAAGGCGATAAGAATGAGGTTGTTTGCGGGTACTTCTGAGCAATTCCTCGAAGATACTGTACAAAACCAAATCGCAGAGAAACTTCGACTTGCCTTTTTCAGTTATTGAATATCAATTGCCTATGCATCAGCCTCATCCGTCTCCATTCCTGCAATTTCTTTACTAAGCTCAACAGCAACATTGTTTTCAGAATTATAGCGTTGTGCCTTATCCTACGAACCTGCATAATAGCCTAATTCTTCTATAGTCCGAAGAATAGTGTTTATTACAATTTAAGCGTGTTTTCACTTCTCAGAATGGAAAAACTCTGACACTCTATATTTCTTCGTCATCAAAGAACGGTCTTCTATTATAATTTCTAGCAAGAGGTTTTGGTGGAGAGACAATTTAGGAACTGCCAATGGGAACGCCGGGAACATTTACGTTAGATATTTCATCTTCTTGTCCGGTTCTTAGAATATTTACGAAATCCTCTCTCTCTACCTCGATTTCCATAGAGCACCTGTCTTTCATCAATCACCAATCTATCATTGTTAATTTCGAATCCACATACACAACAAAAAAAGCCGCCCCCCATACCCCTAAGTATGGCACCACCACATTTAGGACAAAATTGCACAGTTCTATGACGAGCATACATATTGTTATTCTTCTACATTAATTCTCCAAACATACTATCAGATTCCCCAGTCAACTGGTCATCCCAACATTCCCAGCACATCCCGTCATATTGCTCGCTGTCTTCTTCGGTAATTTCTTTGCTGCACACTTCACAATGAAATCTTTTGTCATTGATCACTCGTTTCTTCACCAACACTAAGGAAAATTGAATCCTTGCTGAGGTTAATTGTTTGTTGTTCCTTTTTAGTTTTAGGGTTTCATAAATCTGAATTGGAACTACACAAAATAGACAAGCTGAATTTAACAATGTCTTTTGAAGCTGAAAATAACTAAACTTATTTTTTACGGTAGCTCACTAAAAGAGCGGATTCGTTTTAAGACCTCGCTTACATCAATGTTGAAGATTAAATAAAAGCTTAAAGAATAAACAATCCGTACCAGCTGCGAGATAACAATGGTTAAGTCAACAAAGACTCAGCGTTTAAGAGAAAAAATCAAGGCAGAGGTTAAACAAGCTAAGCAGTCAACAATAGACGACATATCTTATCAGTTCAATATCCAAAGGGGAGAGGAAACTAAACCAACAAAGGCAATTATAATTGACTACGTAGTCCCAACAATTAAAGAAAATGAGTTACTCATAAAAACTGAATTTAGACTACTGCCCTCACCAACATCTTTTTTTAAAATA
>CAYPYM010000847.1:0-1688 GCA_964414435.1 uncultured Ignavibacteriales bacterium
GGAGGCCTTCCGGCCGATCCTGGAGTCGCCGTTCAACGGTCTGCGCGACACCCTGAGCCGCAAGATGCTGTCGCTGCTGCCGCTGGTCAAGCCGTGGCGCTCCCTCGACGACGATCTGCGCAGCTTCTACCGGAGGATGGCCGACAAGGGAATCACGGCCGGCAAGCTGAAGGGAGGCCTCGATCCCGAGCGCGACTCGAGGCGCCTGCGCATCATGTACGAGGAGCTCGCGAGAGCGGTTCCGGGCGGCAAGGGAGGGTCCCCGGAGAAACCGACCGCGGCGCCGATCGAGCCCCTCATCTGCATCGACTCCAACGAGTACTGGAACGCGAAGCAGGCGGTTTCCTACATTCGAACCCTGGAACGTCAAATCCCCCTGTTCTGGGTGGAAGAGCCGGCCGAGCGGTGGGACTACAACGGCTTGAGAGCGGTGTCGCAGGCGGTGGAAGCCCAGGTCGCGACCGGCGAGAATCTCGACGACCCGAAAGAGGTCATTCCCCTGTTGGTGAATGGAGCGGTCGACGTGCTCGAGCCCAGCAATCGACAGAGCGGCATCACCGGCATGTTGATGATCGCCGACATCGCCTACGGCTTCAACATACCGATCGCCGCGATGAACTCGCCGGGCAACTATCTCGCGCACGTCGCCGCCGCCTGTCCGAACCACCTCATGATGGAAGTCGTCGATGCGGGCAGGGACAACTGGTTCAAGGTCGACTCCCGCATCGAGAACGGTGACGTGGTCCTGGGCGACAGGCCGGGCCTCGGCTGGCAGATCGACCTGGACAGGCTCGACGAGCTCGGGAGGCCGCCCGAAAATCCGCAAGCCTTCGACTTCGGTCGCCGAAAGGGCGCGGGAATCCTCATCCACGGTCAGGACCGCCTGCGCGGTTGAACGGTAAGGCGTCGCCGGCTGGCGCGCATCGATCCGTGAGAGCGTCGACCATCGAAACGAGCCGCCCGCCGCCCCACATTCACTTCCGAAGGCGACGGTGCCTTCGTCTCCTCCGCCGCTCGCAATGAGACCACTCTAATCGACCCTATCGCTTCGCTTGCAGGCGCAGGAAAACTCATGTAAGATTAAAGCTGATGGCGGAAGACGAAAATCGGACAGCCGCAAACGCCACCCCGGCCGTGCGTGTGTCGTGGTCCTATCTTGTTCTTTTCGTTATTTCCGGTGTGATAACCGCGGCCATTTGGATCTTCTTGGGCTTTACCTATCACTCGATTACTCACGTTGCTCTGTGTATAACGGCCGGAATGTCGTTGACTGGATAGCTGTTCGCATTCTTTGCTGAGTACGTTCACCGGTTTGTGTTGAAGTACGAAGGAATGCAGGCAGTCGGGCCCATCGCCGTGATCGCGTTGATCGGGCTCGTGTTTTATTTCGGAGTGGACAATCCCTCAAGATTCAAATTTCAGCCGAATCCAGATAAATGGGTGGCTGTTTCTAAGACCCAATTTCGTTCAATCGACGTGGAGATTCCCGGAACTCCGCTAGCAGCGCGCGCCGGGAAGGAAAGTGTGAGCCTCGGTCCATCGGTATACGACGCCGGAAATGATCAGATAGTGTTCGGTGACAAGGGAGAGGTTCATTTCACGGCCTCGGTGGGCAAGGTAGTGCCCAACATCGTTCCGTTTTCGGTGCTGAGTAAGCACCTTTCCCTCCCCTCAATAGCAGACAGGCT
>CAYPYM010000848.1:0-1687 GCA_964414435.1 uncultured Ignavibacteriales bacterium
CATTGACAAAACCCCTCCAATTCAATATCTTAGTTCGCTC
Source organism: uncultured Ignavibacteriales bacterium (assembly GCA_964414435.1). Lineage (GTDB taxonomy): Bacteria > Zixibacteria > MSB-5A5 > GN15 > FEB-12 > JAGNLV01. Next base: position 41 of record CAYPYM010000848.1, read on the forward strand.
CGCGGCCTACCCCGGATTCGGAACCGACCGGGCGGCCGCGTCGTTGTAAAAGGGTCACAACCGACCCATTTTGGATGAAGTGCTATGAAGATTCTCGAAGTAGACCCCGGCTCACCCCTGTTCGGATACGTCCGACCCGGCTACTCGCTCGTGTCGGTCAACGGCCGGGAGATCCTCGACACGATCGACTTCCGCTACAAGATCGCGGAAGACCGGGTCCGAATCCGCTTCGCCGACCCGCAGGGGAAAGAGCTGGAATTCGATTTCACCGATGCCGACGCCTACGATCTCGGCCTCACCCTCGACGATCGCAAGGTGCGGACCTGCAAATGCGACTGCATCTTCTGTTTCGTTCGCCAGCAGCCGACCGGCATGCGCCGCACCCTCTATGTCAAGGACGAGGACTACCGCCTCTCGTTCACGCACGGGAACTTCATCACGCTCTCGAACATGACCGACGACGACATCGACCGGATCATCGAACAGCGCCTCTCGCCGCTCTATGTATCGGTCCACGCCACCGACGACAAACTCCGCCGCTGCATGCTTCGCAACGAAAAACTCGCGCCGATCGTTCCGCGCCTGAAATATCTCGGCGACCACGGCATCACGGTCCACACCCAGGTCGTGCTCTGTCCGGAAATTAACGATGGCCCCCAGCTCGAGCGCACCGTCACCGACCTCGCTTCGCTCCACCCGCATGTCGAAACCCTCGCGGTCGTGCCGGTCGGCCTGACCAAATTCCGCGAGGGCCAGGTGAAGCTCCGCCCGTACCGCCGGGAAGAGGCCCGGGCCGTGATCGACTACGTCGAGTCACAGCAGAAGGCATTCCTCGGTCAGCACGGCACTCGCTTTGTCTGGCCGGCCGATGAGTTCTATGTCATCGCCGAACGGGAATTCCCGCGCCAGATCGCGTACGAGGAAATGTCGCAGTTCGAAAACGGCATCGGCATGACCCGCGAGACGATTACGATGTTTAACCGCCGCCGGAAGAAACTGGCCGATATCACGAGCGACAAACGCGTGCTTTTCCTGACTGGTTACTCCGCTCATCCGTTCCTCCAGCGGCATGTCGAATCGTATGTCCGCGAGACGCTCGGCCTGCGCCTGTCCCTCCAGCCGGTCCGCAATCGATTCTGGGGCCACACCGTCACCGTTTCCGGTCTGCTCACCGGTCAGGACCTGCTCCGCCACGCTCGCTCGGTCGCGGACGATTTTGATGTTGTCGTGCTGCCGCCCAACTGTCTCAATCACGATGACCTGTTCCTCGACAACCTGACCCTCGAACAGTTCCGCAAAGTGCTCGGCAAGCCGGTGCTGGTCGGGCAATACAACGTCGCCGGATCGATCCGGGAAGCCTTCGCATGAATCTCCCGACCATCGCCATCGTGGGCCGGCCCAATGTCGGCAAGTCGTCGCTCTTTAATCGAATTATCCAGCGGCAATTGGCCGTCGTGCACGAAACCTCGGGCGTGACCCGCGACCGCAACTACGCCATCGGCGACTGGAACGGGCGCGAGTTCCGCCTGATCGACACCGGCGGCATGGTCCCCGAGGCGGCCGAGGTCATGGATCGGATGATATTCGAGCAGGCCGAGTTCGCCATCGCCGAGGCCGACCTCGTCCTCTTCGTGGTCGACACCCAGA
>CAYPYM010000849.1:0-882 GCA_964414435.1 uncultured Ignavibacteriales bacterium
CGCCGAGTTCTGCTTCACCATCGCCGATCTGACCGAAAGCCCGCTGCCGAGCTTCGCCATCCTCGATCACACCCAGGGCTGCACGCCTGATTCGGTGCTCATCTCGTATGACAAGACCGGCCTCGCCCCGGGCAGCTACATCAACGCGTTCCAGGTCCTCGGTGACTCGACCGTCTGCGAGCCGGCTCTCCGCGGCTTCACGGTCCTGCTCAATCTGGTCGATACGACGACTCAGGCGATCGACACCCTCGCGGTCGGCACCGAGGCCGGCGTGCCCGGTGCGCAGGTGATGGTCCCCGTGACCTTCATCAACCACTGCGACCTGTACGGCGCCCAGGCCCTCCTCGGCTGGAGCTCGCCGTACCTGACGCTCGACTCGATTTCGTTCGTCGGCAGCCGCCTGATCGGCTCGGCCCTGATCGATACGATCGACAATGTCCTGCGCACGGCCGCTATCGGCTCCTCCTTCCCCGAAGGCTATGTCGAACCCGGCTCGGGCAGCTTCGCGAATCTGTACTTTACCGTCGCCGCCGATGCTCCGGCCGGCTTCTACGAAATCGGCCTCGGCGAGACCATGCTCGACAACCCGCTGTTCGCCACCAACTGCGCCGCAACCGGCCAGGCCGGCGCCACCCTCAACATCCCCGACTTCATCTCGGGCGGCATCGTGGTCGACACCGCCTCCAGCTTCGTCTGCGGCTACGTGGTCGATACCAGCGGCGCGCCGATTGAAGGCGCCACCGTTGAACTGTGGGGTGATTTCCCGGTGGGCGGTGCGGACATGTCGACCATGTCCGACACCTCCGGCTACTTCGAATTCAACAACATCGCCTTCTCGCCGTTTGACCTCTACGGCTACAAGAACGGCTACTACCCGGGTCT
>CAYPYM010000849.1:892-1687 GCA_964414435.1 uncultured Ignavibacteriales bacterium
CATGATCGTCCTGACCCCGGTCGAACCGGTCTATCCGACCTACGAGTGGGTCAACTTCTACTGCGACGCCGACACCTACTTCGGCGAACCGCTCCCGGTCGGCTCCGTAGTCGACGCCTACGATCCCGACGGCGTTCATTGCGGCAGCTTCACCGTGACCGAAGCCGGCAAATACGGCTTCATGCCGGTCTACCGCGACGATCCGTATATGGAAGGCGACCAGGGCGCCGAGCCGGGTGACAATATCCGGTTCTACATCAACGGCGCCGAGGCTCAGGCCTCCGGTTCCACGGTGTGGACGGCCAACGGCGACTCGTGGCAGGTTTGCCTCGAGGGCGGCGAGTTCACCACATCGTGCCAGCTTCATGAGGGCTGGAACCTGGTGAGTTGGTCGGTCGATACTCCATCCGACGATATTACCGACGCTCTGGCGTCGATCGCCGATCACCTCCAACTGGTCCTCGGTTTCGAGCAGGGTGGTCTGACCTACGATCCGAACCTGCCGCAGTTCTCGACCCTCTGGTTTGTCGACCATCTGAGCGGCTACTGGATCAAGGTTGACGCCGACGTCATGCTCGAGGTAAGTGGCGCGTCCGTTTCGGCCGCCACGCCGATCCCGGTGACTACCGGCTGGAACCTCGTCTCTTATTTGCCCGACTTTACGCTTCCTGTCGGCGACGCTCTGCAGTCGCTGGACGGCAGCGTGCTCGTCGCGCTTGGTTTCGATAACGGCGGTGAGGTCTATCTCCCCGGCGATACTCTGCATAACACCCTGACCGACATGAGCCACTGCAT
>CAYPYM010000850.1:0-1685 GCA_964414435.1 uncultured Ignavibacteriales bacterium
CCTCGCTAACAGACCAGATACAGAAGACAATGATGAATAATCGGGCAGCGGTGCTGTTAGGAAACCAATTGGTCATTTCCAGCTATCCTTCTTACTGCCCAACAGGATGGCATCTCTCACACCTTCTTCGCCGTTGGTGATATTAGAGAGAATGTTTATCGTCAGTTCATCCTGCACGCGGTGCCGGGAGAAGAAACCGACTCCGGCATCGCCCCCCACGATTGAAACCAGGCTGCCGTCGAGCCGCGTATAGAGGCCACAGCCATATCCCTTCGTTTCATTGAAGGGTACGTGCGTCTTCAGGAATGTATCCGTCAGTTCTTCGGAAAGGATTCTATAGGAAAACAGGCTGTCCCAGAAAACCTGCAAATCGCCGGTTGTGGTGTACATCCCGCCATCCCCGCCACCCCGGATGGGGAGTTGGTAGATGTTGGTCGTCCGCCGGTCCTCCAGATAGCCGTTCGCGGTGTTCTCTGGCAGGTCGTTGAAGGCATAGAATCCGGATTGTTGCATATGGGCTGCTTGCAGGACATGCTCGCCGATGAAATCCCGGTAGAGCGACCCTGCCAGTTTCTCGATCAGGATTCCCAGGAAGACGTACCCGCCGTTGGAATAGGCGTATCGCTCTCCGGGGCGGAACTTCATTGGTTTGCCCTCGAACAGGGGCAGGTAGTCGGACGGTGTTTCCAGATCGCACCACGGAATCTCGACCGAGAAGTGATCGAAGTCCTGCTCAATTTCCTCATCATAGTAGTCGTAGATGCCCGATGTATGAGTCAGAAGTTGCCGGATCGTCGCCTGTTCGTCGACGAAGCCCCGGTACGCCGGATCGATTTCCCCGATGGTCGTGTTCAGTGATATCAGCCCCCGGTCAACCAGCACGCCGATCCCCAGCGCGGTAAAGAGCTTCGTCCCAGAGGCGATCCCGAATAACGTGCCGGTTGTGTTAGGCGCCCTGTTCTTGACGTCCCGGTATCCAAACGGCTTGCTGAACACCGTTTCAGATCCGCTGAATACCGAGACCACCCCGGAGAACTCCATCTCCGAGGCCGCCTGTTCCAGTCTTCCGATCAGGTCTTCCATCTGTCTTCGCCTTTCCCGAATCAAAACGCGGTGACCGTCTGGCCCCCGCGCCCATTCTCCTTGATGACGTGTCTCTACTCGGTCTGCGCCCGTCCGATCTCCCGCTCGGCATCCAGCACGCGGATCTGCATCTGCACCACCCGCGTCTTGAGGTTATAAGTCCGAATGCGAGGATTGAGTTCCTCAACAACCGTCCGGAAGCGGGTCATGGCCTTGCCCCACTGGCTGGCGACCAGCGACAGACTCTCGCCCGCTGCCAGCGCCTCGGCTCGCCAGCGCCACGACCGGCGCAGCGCGGCCCGCGCCATCTCTATCTCGCCTTCCAGTTCCTTGCGCTCGGCGATCCAGTCGGGCTTGAAGCCGCCATTGCGCAGCAGATTATGGGCCGCCCACAGCGTCGGGTCGCTGCCTGCCCGATCCAGCGCCAGCGGCTTCCCGCTGCCCGGCAAGTTGTCGAACTCCCCCGCCGCCATCGCCTCTTGAATGGCCTTTTCAACCCCGAGTTGCCAGTTGTCGGTCGTCATCGGAACTCCTTGATGGACACACTATTTGGATCAGTATATCATGGTTTTGTGACATGTGTCACGCAATTTTGTGACATT
>CAYPYM010000851.1:0-947 GCA_964414435.1 uncultured Ignavibacteriales bacterium
CGCGAGGCGACGCTGGCCGCGGTCGACGTCCTGCCGGGGAGCGTGCCGAACCCACACCCTGGCGCGCGCCCGCAGACCCCCGGGTGCGCAAACTTCCCCCGCCGGAGGGAGATTATTCCAGACGAAAAGCCCTCATGAGGCGACGACTCCGCCCCCATAATCGCCCGCGCGTCGAGGTAAACGAGCGGGAAGCGGCTTCGAGGTCGCCCCCATGGAGGTGAGCGGATGGGCAGCTACGTCGCGGAGTTCCGAGACGTCGATCGGAGCCGAGCAGCGGAGGTCGGCGGCAAGGGCGCGGCCCTGGGAGAGCTCTCGCGGATCGAGGGGGTCCGTGTGCCGCCCGGCTTCTGCGTCACGACAGCGGCGTTCGAGCGGGTGCTCGCCGACGTGGACTCGATCGCCGATCGGCTCGACCGGCTCGAGCGCCTGAGGGCGGACCAGGGGGATCGCATCCGCGCGTTGAGTCGTGAGATCCGCGATTCGATCGAGCGACTGGTCATTCCCGACGATCTCGCGGAGGCGATCGCCGGCCCGCTTGCCCGGCTCGGCGAGGATGCGCCCTACGCGGTCCGATCGAGCGCGACGGCCGAGGACCTGCCGACCGCCTCCTTCGCCGGCCAGCAGGACACCTATCTCAACGTCACCGGCGCGCCGGCGGTGCTGGAGCACGTGCGGCGCTGCTGGGCCTCGCTGTTCTCCGAGCGCGCGGTGACCTACCGCCTGTCGCACGGGTTCGACGAGCGGTCGGTGCGGATGGCCGTCGTCGTGCAGCGGATGGTCTTCCCGCGGGTGGCGGGCATCCTCTTCACCGCCGACCCCGTCACCTCCGACCGCAGGGTGGTCTCGGTGGAGGCCGCCTTCGGCCTCGGCGAGAGCCTGGCTTCGGGCCTGGTTTCCGCAGACGTCTACAAAGTGCGCGGAGGCGAGATCCGCGAGTGGGCGATCGC
>CAYPYM010000851.1:957-1685 GCA_964414435.1 uncultured Ignavibacteriales bacterium
CGGCGGTCCGAGCCGCTCCCGCGGGCGGGACCGAACAGGTGGCGGTCGATCCGGGGGAGCGGCAGCGACCGGCGCTCACGGACGCGCAGGTGCTGCGGCTGGCGCAGCTGGGCCGGCGGGTGGAGGCTCACTTCGGCCGACCCCAGGACGTCGAGTGGTGCCTGATCGAGGAGGAGTTCCAGATCGTCCAGAGCCGGCCGGTCACCACCCTCTACCCGATCCCTCCCGCCGAGGACGAAGGGAACCACGTCTACGTCTCCGTCGGCCATCAGCAGATGATGACCGACGCGATGAAGCCCCTGGGGTTGTCCGTGTGGCAGGCCACGACCCCCGCCCCGATGTCCGAGGCCGGCGGAAGGCTGTTCGTCGACGTCACCGCACGGCTGTCTTCGCCCGCCAGCCGCGAGGCCGTGCTCACCGCCCTGGGACGATCCGATCCGCTGATCGGCGACGCGCTCGAGTCGATCCTCGCGCGCGAGGGCTTCCTCCCGGATCTCTCCGAGGCGGGCGACGGGGCCCGAGGCCGGGGAGATGCGCCGGCGGCCGTCGCGGCCGACCCGATCGAGACCGACCCGGCGATCGTCACCGAGCTCATCGACGAATGCCAGGCTTCTCTCGCCGTCCTCGCAGAGGCGATCGGCGCCAGGTCCGGGCCGGACCTGCTCGACTTCATCCTGGCCGACTTCCGAGAGATGAAGCGGATCCTGTTCGCTCCGCGAAGCAGGGCG
>CAYPYM010000852.1:0-418 GCA_964414435.1 uncultured Ignavibacteriales bacterium
CTACGAGGTGTTCCACGATGTCGCGGGAGACGGCTTCAACATCGACCACGTGGTGCTCGGTCCGCAGGGCATCTACACTGTCGAGACGAAAACGATCAGCAAGCCCACTGGTGGTTCCGCAACTCCCCGCATCACCTACGACGGGGAAGGCCTCCGACTCGGAGCCTTCGAGCCGAGCCGGAATCCCGTGGTCCAAGCCAAGGCTCAAGCGAGCTGGCTCAGGCATCTACTCGAGGAATCCACAGGCAAGTCCTTCACAATCCGACCGGTCGTCGTGTTCCCGGGTTGGTACGTCGAACAGCCGAAGGGCATGGACCCGCTGGTGTGGGTCATCGAGCCGAAGATGCTTCGGGGGCGACTGCAGAACCAGCCGACCTTCATGTCACCGGAGGACGTCAGATTGTGCGCGTTCCATCTG
>CAYPYM010000852.1:428-1681 GCA_964414435.1 uncultured Ignavibacteriales bacterium
ACCGAGACTGCACTGCCGAACATGATGTGAGCGCGGATGCCAGCATGGTCGACTCTTCGACTCATCCTTGCCATCGCACGCAAGGAGTTCCCACGCTCGCCGGATTGTTCGCCGACCTCTACCCGCCACCGGTAGCCCGTCCGGAGCCACACCATACTGGGACATGGAGCGATCACGCGCCTTGGACGCCCTGGCCGGTGCCGTACGAATCGTTGCTAAGCGACGCAAAGACGACCTCCAGCACCACTACGACAACCGAGTTCCCATGGACCTCCCGGACCTCGTCTGGAGGCAACTCATCATCAGCCTGGCCTCGCAAGGGAGGTCGGCCGCGGCAAACCGCCTTAAGGCCGAACCCAGTCTCATGGAGAAGCTGGATTTCGATGCCTTGCACGGCCTCCCAGCAACGGAACGGCAGAGCGTCATCGAGTCTGTCTTCCGTCAGGCCGGCGTACGCATGGCTGCGAAGAAGGCCGGCTGGCTCGCCGACAACCACGCACGCATCGAATCGATGGGCGGCCCCGAAGCGGCCAACGACACCTTTCGTAGGCTGTCCTCGTCCGACGACGTGATCGCCTTCCTCCGCTCCTTCGAGGGTATCGGCGCGAAGTACGCCCGCAACATCCCGATGAACATGGCACACCCCGCCTTTCGGGACTCGATAGCGGTGGATAGCCGGTTGAAGTCCATAGCGGAGACGCTCGGTGTCCGATTCAGCAACTATCGTGACGGGGAAGCGTTCTTTCTTAGTGCCGCCCGATCGGCCGGCCTGACAGGTTGGGAGCTTGACCGTCTGCTCTACAACTTCAAAGACGAGGTGCTGGAGGAAGTCCGCCGGGCCGCACGCCTGCCAAGGATGCCGTGACGCATCCGAAGCCCGTGCAGGGATGGAACAACAGTTTTCCCCGCCAGCTTGGGCCGCTCCGTGCTAGACGAGGAAGTTGCTGTGCGTGTCCTTTCGCTTAACGCCACGGACGGTGGAAGCCGCACGATCGGCCCCTTCTTCACCGCACTCCCGTCCTTGCGCCCCGACCTCATCACCTTGCAGGAGATGCGTGCCGAACACATCAGCATCTGGCGTGACCGCCTCCAATCCCACGGGCTACACCTCGCCGATACCTTCGAGCTCGCGAACACCGTTGGAGTCGATCCGAACGAACGATTCCGCCAGGACGGCCTACTGATCGCGGCCCGATGGCCCCTGCACGTGATGGATCCCCTACGCCTCGATCTTCCATGGCCCGAACGCGTCC
>CAYPYM010000853.1:0-1680 GCA_964414435.1 uncultured Ignavibacteriales bacterium
GCCCGCTCGAACAGAAGCTGCAGCATCAGGCTGCCAAAGCCGCGCGACCGTTTGTACGGGTCGACCAGCAGATGGCCGATTTCGGTCGCCATCTCGACCGGACGGTCCCACAGCTCGCCGTAAGCGACCGGCTGACGGTCGGTCAGAAGGATGTACGAGGAGACATCGACGCGCTGCCAGCCCTGCACGATATCCTCGGGTGGAGGGTAATCGGTGCCCTGACAGACATTGGTGTATGTCTCCGCCGAGTCGATCCACCCGCGCACCCGCTGCTCGTATTCGGCGGTGTAGGGGATGATATCGGCACGGGCGCGAGCGGATTCCGGCACAGGATGCTCCTGGTTCTTCTGGTCTCGAGACGGGGTGTCGCCGGGCGATCCCGCGACATCCCTCTGTAATTGGATGAACAATATAATGCGAATCGATTGCGGGGGCAACCGGGAGCCAAAATCGGAGCGGCAAAAGCACGCAAATCGGGATGAGCCCGCTCCGGTACCCGAAAATCCCCCCAAAAGGGGCGCAGCTCCCCGGCACAAACCGGCTGTCCCGTCGGTTTGACAATCATGCCCCGAAACCGTACATTCCGGCACCGAACAAGAACGCCCCAATAAGGAGTTTGCCGACCGATGATAGATTTCAGTCTGACCGACAACCAGACCGCTGTCCGCGACATGGCCCGCGAGGTGGCCCAGAAAGTCGTCGCGCCGACCATCACCGAGTTCGACCGCGCCCAGAAGATGAACCCGGATCTCCTGCCGGCGATGAAAGACGCCAACCTGCTCGGGTTCTGTATCCCGGAGCAGTACGGCGGCCTCGGCATGGACTATATCTCCCTCGGCCTGGCCTCGGAAGAACTCGAATACGCCGATACCTCGGCCCGCGTGATCCTCTCGGTGCATATCGGCCTGTTTTCGCTGCCGGTGCTGACCTGGGCGAGCGAGGAACTCAAGCAGAAATACCTCGTCCCGGCGGCGAAAGGCGACAAGATTGCCACGTTCGGCCTGACCGAACCGGCGGCGGGGTCCGATGCGGTCGGGATCCAGTCGACGGCGGTCAGGGACGGCGACCATTTCATTCTCAACGGCGAGAAGATGTGGATATCGCTGGCCGATGTCGCCGATCAGTTTCTCGTGTTCGCCTGGACCGATCTCGAGAAGAAGAAGAACCGCGATCACAGCGGCCTGTCGGCGTTCATTGTCGAACGCGGCTGGGAGGGGCTGACGACCGGCACGATCCACGGCAAGTTGGGTGTGCGGGCCGGCAATACCGGGTCTATCGCGTTCCAGGATGTCAAGGTTCCGAAGGAGAATCTCGTCTACAAGGAAGGGCAGGGGTTCAAGATCGCCATGTTCTGTCTCGACCAGGGGCGCTACACGGTGGCGGCCGGGTCGTGCGGCCTGATCAAATCGTGTCGCGACGCCTGCGTGACCTACGCCCACGACCGCAAGACGTTCGGGCAGGAAATCGCCGAGCATCAGCTGGTCAAGCAGATGATTGCCAATATGGAAGCGGGCCACGAGTATTCCAACTATCTCTGGATGAAAGCCGGCTGGCTGAAAAACCAGGGGAAGCGCTCGACCAAGGCGACCTCGCTGGCCAAATGGATCGCCTGTCGCGAGGCGGAGCATGCCGCCGCCGAGGCGGTGCAGGTGTTCGGGGCGTATGGTTTTTCGGATGAGT
>CAYPYM010000854.1:0-1678 GCA_964414435.1 uncultured Ignavibacteriales bacterium
GAAGCAACATCCAGTAAATATTTCCCGTCTTTTTTTATTTTGTATTTATCATCAAACAAATCGGCGACTTCCTTTCCCACCTCATAATTCTTTTGTGAAATGGACGGTCCAATATATGCAACGAGACTTTCAGGATTAGAATTATATTCGTTCTTAAGTCTCATTATTGTTTTTTCAAGTATCCTATTGGCGGTCCCTCTCCAGCCGGAATGTACAGCAGCAATGACTTTATTCTCGGGATCATAAATAAAAATCGGCGTACAGTCTGCAACGCCTATTGCAAGACCGAGATTTTTCTTATCAGTAATCATTGCATCGCTTTCGCCGACTATTCCGCCCTTTGTTACATATCTTATTATATCACTGTGAGTCTGTTTTTGAATTGCAACATTTTCATCAGTTAATCCCAGTTCATCAAAAAAGGCTTTTCTGTTTTCTTTTACTGTTTTTTCATTATCTCCGACTGAAAGGGACAAGTTGAAATAATATGGCGCCAGCCTGCCTAATCCTATCTTTGTACTGAAAGCAAAATTTATTTCGGGTAATTTTTTGAAAATTTCTGAGCGAATAAGTTGCATACAATTTTGGAAATTATAGAAAGCAGTAATTTAATAATTATTTATTTCAATATTGTTGTAGTTCACTTATAGTTAGCAGACAAGGTTTTCTTAATCATAGTTAATTTTTGCCAAGAAATTTTGATCACTTGATTGACATTATACTTCAGGACATTTATATTAAAAACAGCGATATAATTAAAGCCCCAATTTCTCTTTCTATTTATTTACCTTTTAAGCCAGGGGAGCTATCTTAAAAACAAATTCCATAATGAGTATGAAAAGAATAATATTATTATTTATTTCTCTGATAATCCCAGAAAACTTAGGATGTGAGGGAACGATAGAGCCGGAAAATTGTACCTACAGAAGACAACTAACTATTGAAAGCAACTTGTCCAAAATTAGAATCGATAATACCTATCCTGATTCAATAACAACATATTCTTATATATTAGCAGATGTAGAAGATAGTGGTAACGGCACAATCGTATTTTACATTTACCCGGTACAGGATACCGGATTTATAAAGTTGAAACTTTATGGAGGAGAATTACTGGGCAACGCAACTCCCTCAATTAGCTTTAAAGATTCTCTAACAATTTATACACCTATCGACACAACTGAATTTGATATTCTTAAATATCAAATAGTTATGTAATAATATAAATTTAATATTTTTTAACAATCAGAGGAGCCTTTATGAAAAAATCAATATTCCTGCTTTCCTTATTTACAATAATTTATTATTACGGTTGCGGACTGGGTACTGACCCCGCGAGCGAGGGAACTACCTACAGAAGGCAATTAACTGTCGAGACCAATTTAGACAGTCTAAGAATCGAAAATACTTATCTTGATTCAACAACAACATATCCTTATGTGTTATTCGATAAAACAGAGAGTTATTATGGCACAATTGTATTTTATATTTACCCGGTACAGGATACCGGGTTTATAATGTTGAAACTTTATGGAGGAGAAATACGGGGCAATACAACTCCCTCAATTAGCTTTAAAGATTCTCTAACAATTTATACACCAATTGATACTACTGGGATAAGTATCGTTAAATACAAACTAGTTTTGTAGTTACGTTCAATAAAATACAAATCAAAAAC
>CAYPYM010000855.1:0-1675 GCA_964414435.1 uncultured Ignavibacteriales bacterium
CCCGAACGCCACGTCCTGCGCGATGGGGCCGTCGTAGAAAAACAGCGCGATGGTTTTCCCCGACGGTAGCGTGCAGCGGTAAGCGTGCTTCGGATCAACACCGTCGTTCTGAATCTCCTGCCAGTCGCCGTTGTCGATCGGGCGCACCCGGTGGGCTTGACGCGGGGCGAGAATCGTGAACTTGATCCCCTGCTGGGCGCAGATATCGAGGGTATCGAGATCGACCGCGGTTTCGGCCAGCCACATTCCCTCGGGGCGGCCGCCGAAACGGCGTTCGTAATCGCGGATTCCCCAGAGTATCTGCGTTCGTTTGTCGCGGGCGTCGGCCAGCGGCATGATCATGTGGTTGTAAACCTGAGCGATCGCCGGGGGGTGCCCGCCGAACCGCTTTTTCCCCGCCTCGTTGGCCTCCTGGATGCTGTGATATACATCGGGGGCGTGCTGATCCATCCACGAGAGCAGGGTCGGGCCAAAGTTGAAGCTGATGCGGGAGTAGTTATTGACGATATCGATGATGCGCCGGTCCGAGTCCAGAATCCGCGAGGCGGCATTCGGCTCGTAGCATTCGGCCGACACGCGGGCGTTCCAGTCGTGGAACGGGTAGGCCGAATCCTGCAGCTCGATCTCTTCGAGCCAGGGATTTTCGCGCGGCGGCTGGTAGAAGTGCGCGTGAAGGCAGATATGCCGGTTCATCTGTTTGTTTCTTTCAAGAGAGGCAACCCGGGAGCTTCCTGCCGGATTCGCACGGTCACATGGCGACTCGCGTCACTTCGGAGAGGTTCCCTGGCAGCACGTACGCACTGGCTGTCGGGCATACCTGTAGCAGACCGTCCCGCCCGGGGCGTTGCACAATGATCGGTGGTCGCGAGAGGTGTCCGGCGTGATGAACGAGTGAGGTCGAAGGCAGCCGGTCAGGCTGTTTCGAACCGCTCGCTGTGGGCCAGTTGGACGTAGGTGATTTTCCCCGATGTGACGTAGTCGATTTTGTCCTCACGGGCCAGCCAGCCGAGAGCCTGATACGTTACCGATTCCTTCTGACCAACTGCCTTGGGCAGTTGCGACAAGGCAATCCTGTCCTTGTCCTGCAGCACCTCCCAGATGGTGCCGGCGATTTGTCCGATTTGTTCCTTCATATCGTTCGTACCTGCTACCTTGATGTTAACGTCGCGGGATGCGGACGCCCCTTCCGGGCGCCGTCGTATCGTGTCCTGCTAGTACGCTTGCACCAGCGGGACTGTTCCCATCAGATATCTTCTTTCTTCATCACGACCACCGCCAGCGGCGGAAGAGTCAGTGTCAGCGAGTGATCGAAGCCGTGCATCGGCTCCGGGCGCGTCTCGCGGCCGCCGAAATTGCCCATGCCGCTGCCGCCGTAGATGGGCGCATCGCTGTTGAGCGCTTCCGCCCAGTGGCCCTCGTACGGCATCCCCACCCGATACTCCTCGCGCGGGACCGGAGTCATATTGCACACCACCACGATCGACGCCTTTCCCTCGGCATCACGGCGAACAAAACTGACAACGCTGCTTTCGACATCGTTGCAGTCGATCCACTGGAAGCCGGTATAGTCGAAATCGACCTGGTACAGGGCCGGATTACCGCGATAGAAAGTATTCAGGTCGCGCATCCAGCGCTGGATCCCCTGATGTTCGGGGTATTCCAGCAGGTGCCAATC
>CAYPYM010000856.1:0-1673 GCA_964414435.1 uncultured Ignavibacteriales bacterium
CAAGGGAATACTCCTTCACGCCGTGTGCCCCGGCTACGTACATGTCCGCTGCCTCCCTGCTGAACCGGCTTATCTCAGAAGCCCAGCCCCTGACGGCTTCGCCGACCGCAGAGCAGGCCCGGACCAGCTCCTTAAAACCGTAATATTCCGTCCCCGGACGCCCTACGGGCAGCTGATACCTGGCATGGACAGAGCTGTCAGCCATGCCATTATGGGTCTGGTCTGGCTTATATTCCTACGCCCGTCGACTGTCGAAACGACAAGAGCCTACCCAAGCCTGTCATATGTGGCCTTCTGCTGGGTGCCATACAGCTCCACAAAGTTGGCAAACTTTTTGGTGCTGGGACTGCCTTCCAGCATCCAACCCGCATTCTGGATGCTGTATCTGCCGCCCTCGCACATGTCCCTGAACGTTTCCAGGACTTCCCCAACGCCCTTTCCCAGCTCCCCTTTGCAGTAGGAATCGCAAAGCTTGCGGTAGGCGCTGACAGTGAAGCCCAGGCTGTTACCGATAAGCGTTCCCACGACCTTGTTCGCACTGTCCAGGTCTTTGTGCAGCCCGTAAGCACCCTTCACTATGTTGAGCAGGCCCACTACCAAGCCATACTGCTCGTCTCCCACCTGACAGTCCCCACGCACCGGCATATAAATGTGCAGGCGTCGAATGTCGAAACGACAAACCAACACACGGGCTTTTTATTTTTCCCGGGTCAACAATGACATGCCTCATGATATGCTCAACCAAATAGTTTACGCCGTGGTGGTGAATGACGGCAAGATGCTACTGGGCCTGAAGAAGGAGGGCCCGCACCCCGCGGGGATAGGCGGGGAATGGACCATCCCCGGCGGGACCGTGGAGGAAGATGCAGGCGACGACATAACCGACCTGAAGTGGGTGCCGCTCGGGAATGCCATCCGAAGCATCGGACCGAACTTCCTAAAAATCGTGCCGCCGGAACTTTGGAAATATTTGTAGTGTCCCCGCGGGTCCACCGGAACGCATAATAACTCAGGTCTGAGCCATAACGGTGGACACCGTCCGGATACGGCAGTGCGACTACTCCTCTGCGCAGGGCGCGGCAAGGGAGCTTGCGCTGGTGTCCGGGCTGGAAGGCCGCGTCCTGGTAAAGCCGAACCTTTTGGGGCCGACGGCGCCGGAGCGGGTGGAGACCACTCACCCGGCAGTGGTCCGGGGCGCTGTCGAGGGGCTGATGGAGCTTGGCTGTGAGGTTCTGCTCGGCGACAGCTCGGCCGGCCAGCAGCCGCTGTCACTTGTCCTGGACAAGACGGGCGTGGGCGAGGCCGTGAAAGGACTGGATGTCGAGATGGTCGAGGTCGACAGGTTGCCCGCGGTGGAGATGGAGCTGCACGGCTTCTCGCCGGTCAAGACCATGCCGGTCAGCCGGGTGGTCGGGGAGGTGGACGGCATACTCAACGTACCGAAGTTCAAGACACACATGCTGACCGGCTTCACGGGCGCCGTCAAAAACTTCTATGGGCTGGTGCCCCGCAAGGCGAAGAAGGAGTTCCACGCACGGCTGACCAACCCGGCGCACTTCTCGGCGATGCTGGTCGACCTGGCCGCATCCGTCACAGCCGGCAGGAAGGAGTTCACAATCATGGACGCCGTCGTCGGGATGGAAGGGGACGGGCCGCACGGGGGCGAGCCGCTC
>CAYPYM010000857.1:0-1673 GCA_964414435.1 uncultured Ignavibacteriales bacterium
TTGCCCATCCATTTGGCATACTTGGGATTATAATTGCTGTCTATATTATAACCGTAATTTACAGTAACCTGATATACCGTACTACCGCTGTCATTACATTATTTCCTATTGTATTAGCAGTCGCAACCGGTTTAAATGCCGCAATATTTCCATTTATTTTAACACTGACAGTTGCCGCAAACAGCAGCTTTGCAACGCCGATCTCATACCAGACAAACCTTATGGTTTACGGACCCGGAGGTTACAAATATTCCGATTACATGAAGGCTGGCCTTCCGCTTCAATTTATTGTTGGCGTTATATCGAT
This sequence comes from uncultured Ignavibacteriales bacterium, assembly GCA_964414435.1. Taxonomy (GTDB): domain Bacteria; phylum Zixibacteria; class MSB-5A5; order GN15; family FEB-12; genus JAGNLV01. The sequence continues at coordinate 308 of CAYPYM010000857.1, forward strand.
ATTAATAATTTCTATTTATTACCTGTAAGAATTATTTCTACAATAAGTATATTTCATTATCTAACTTAGAGACTGATAGTTTAAGTGAGTTGAAATTATCTTCCTTATTTAGTTTTAGAGTTAATATTTTAACATTTTTGTTAAATATTATTATTGCGGTTAAATTAATTATGCTGATTTTGGCATAGGAACAATTTATAAAGCTCAAAATAATCTATGGAAAATATTAACAAGCCTATTCTAATTTTAGGATGTACCAAATCAGGTACTACATTAATGAGAAATTTATTTGATGGACATAAGAATTTATTTGTAATACCAACGGAGTCTCACTTTTTCCAAAATATTAATTATTGGGTGTCGTATTTTTTCAGATCTACAAAGCCTAAGAAACTAAATTTTGTGGATATGAAAAAGAACTTAACTGGATGGATTGAGTTTATGGATTCTAAGGAAAATAGAATAGCAGATGGTTTTACACATGGGAAATGGGATTTGGATATTTTCCGCGAAACTATTCAGAATGGAGATGTTAAAGATATTCTGGATTTATCAAATTTGTATGTACAGTCAATGTACAAAAGTCTTTATAAAAAAGAATATGATAACAATTTAAGATTTGTGGAAAAATCAGTTGAAAATGCAGAAATGGCATTAGACTGGTTGAAATTATACCCCGAAGCAAAGTTTGTTCACATTTTAAGAAATCCTTATTCCAACATAGTGGCAATAAGGAAATATTTGAGCCAAGATAAATTCCCATTTCTTAAAAAAGCAATTTTTGCAATGTATAATTCATACTATTATTTATATAAGAATTTAAGGTTAATTAGACACAATCAATATAAGGTGGTTAAGTATGAAGACTTAATCAGTCAGCCGAGAAAAATAATGCAAGACGTATCACATTTTTTGAATATAGATTATTCAGAAAAACTAACAGTACCCACAGTCTTTGGTGAAATGTGGGGAGGAAATAGTACAAGCGGTGTGAAATTTAATGGAGTTTCTAAAATGAATTTAGAAAAATGGAAAACCGAAATCACTAATTATGAAATAAATTTGGTTAACAAATTTTTTGAACATGTAGTGTCAGATTTTGAATTTTTGAAGATAGAGACTAAAGGCTCAATTTATAGAATTTCGCCTAAAGAGAATTTAAAGACCTACTTTTTAAACAGGCTGCTGCCTTATTACTTTCCTAAATTTAGTGACTAATATTATATGACAGACAATATTGAAAGTGATCTGAAACAAATTGCCGCCGGTTCAGGTGTTACAGGGATTGGCCAGTTTGTGCAAATGTCTTTGAGATATATATACACTATTATTGGTACAAGATTTTTCGGAGCAAATATTTTTGGTA
>CAYPYM010000858.1:0-1657 GCA_964414435.1 uncultured Ignavibacteriales bacterium
TTGGATATTTCACCAATGACTTCTCTATATTTACTTTTATTCTCTTAATTGTATTTGAAAAAGAGCACCCGCTATTATCAGACGGGTGGCTTAATTTTGCTACAGAAGCCCATCCCAAGACATATAGAAATTCTTTTTTTTGATAAAACTTCATATAAAGGCCTTTCAAAAAGGCAGTCAAATCAAGAGGTCGCTCAACAGTATCAGGAATTCTAGATTGAAACATAAAAAAACAATGTGACAACCCTGCTATCTCTATATCTGTTAAGAATGGAAATCGATCACGAATAACATTCATGTATTCACCTTGGTGCTTTAACAAATTGCTAGAGACGCCTCCAAGAGAAAAATTGACGGTAGGCTCTTTTGTATATACAAAAATAGCACCTGTATCCAGACAGTTCATGATCCATTTGAAGTCTGCAGCAATTTTATATGATGTATCATATGGACCTGACTTTTCGTAAGCCGTGCGAGTAGCATAAATTCCATTATGACATACATTGGCACAAGTGAAATAGCTTCCCGGATGTACAAATGCCGGAAACCATTCCTGTGTTATCTTCTTATCCCATATTTCAGCTGCAGTAAGCAATAAAGCAGGTATTTCGACTTTGTCTCGCAAATACTTAATAGCAATCTCAGCTGCATCGCGCTCAAGCCAGTCATCAGAATTCAAGATGCAAATAACCTGGCCGCGTGCCAGTGGAATCGCCTTATTAAGCGCATCATACAATCCGTTATCTAAATCAGAGGCAAAATAATCGATCTCATCTTCATGCTGGAGAATGATATCCATCGTGGTATCTGTGGAGGCTCCATCAAGGATAATGTGTTCAACGTTAGGGTATGTCTGTTGTTGAACGCTTATAATGGCGCGTTCAAGCGTTTGATGGTTATTCTTAACAACGGTCACATAACTCACCAATGGCATCTCTGAACTGCCTGATTTTAAATGACCTTTTAGGCGCAAACCGCCCTCAGCATGTAAAGATGTTTCTTCTATTGTCGGAATCCTATCAGCCCATATAGGCCAAGAACCTGTGTTCGGAAACTCTTTATCGGGCGCTTCAAAAAGCGGCCCTACACTGCCATTTTCGTATCCTAAAAAATTAGCTTGCTGGACTTTTTTTCTATCGAGCTGATCCATTCCCGGTTCCACGAGACTCATTATTTATTTGGGCAGTGATGCATTATTATAATACTCCTAATTTCCCGCATGCGCGAAACAGATTCATAGAAGTTCCCAATAATAAGTGAGCATAGACTCAGCCACTCGCTTCCAGGTATAGGATCTAGCATGTCGATATGCAGCGTGCCTTCTATGTTGATTCCATGAACGACCTTTCTGTACGGCGCTCACCAACCCTTCGGTGTCGTCGGCCACAAAATATTCTGCATGCTCCCCAAGCACTTCATGCAAAGCCGGAATGTCTGATGCTACCACAGGGCAGCCTGAAGCAAGTGCTTCCAGTGGAGGAAGGCCGAAGCCCTCATACAATGACGGATAAATCAGCGCGGATGCATGCCAGTAGAGTTCACGTAATTTCACATCATCGGCCCGTAGCCAATGCATGCTGCCACCACTGGGTAACTGACGTTCCGGCAAACTGATCTCCCCCCCGGCTGCAGTCCTTGTCCAGCCGGAGGCTCTCGG
>CAYPYM010000859.1:0-1656 GCA_964414435.1 uncultured Ignavibacteriales bacterium
CGCCCCTGGACATATCCGCTCAGGAATGCCGGCCACCAATCGCTCACCGGAGCGCCGGCTTCCAGCAGCAGGGCGGCGGTTGGATCGGTGTTATCGAGAATGCGCCGGTAGATTTTGATCGGAAGGTCGCTGTTACCCGCGACCTGGTTACGGCGGAAGAGATAGTCGATTACCGGGGCGGTGCCGTAGCCGTGGGCGAGCACCTGCTGCCGGGTGACACCGGCGCCGTGAACGAGACCGTCGAACACCGCCCGCTCGTTGCCCGCAAATTCGGCGGGGACATAGTTCGGCTCACCGTTGAAATACGTTTCGGCCCAGAGCTCGTTTGCCACGTGCAGCCAGAGGTGGGAGTTGATGCGGTAATTCGGGTCATAGATTTGCGCATACATGTCCATCATCGCCCGGGCGACGCGGGGGAAGACCGGATTTGTCGACGGCCCGGTGACCGCAAGCCGACTCGGATCAAACCGGAGAATCATCTCGCGATGATTGCCGATTTTCGGAAGGTAGGCATAGCCGGGGATATCGGCGGTCCACCCCGGTTCAGCGGAGGCGTCGATTCGATCCACCAGCGGCGTGACACCGTCGGCGGCGTAGTCGAACCCCATTGCCTGAAATGTATTCAGCGCCGCCTCGATACAACCGTCGCCGAGCGCCTCGGCGTCGCCGACCGGCGTACAGCCCTCGGAACGGTCGCCGGTGAAGGTGCGGTAGCCGCAACGTCCCTGAAAGATCAGACCGGCCGGATGGTCAGTTGCCGTGCTTTGGCCAAGGGTAGTGGAAGCACTGCTCTTGTCGGCGCTGGTCGCCGGCACAGTCGCCGCGAGGTGCCAGAGCGAGTCTTTGATCGGCAGGTAATCGGTGACAAGCTGGGTATCGGCGATGGCGGCGACATAAGCGTACCGTGACACCGTCATGATCTTGTTCACCTGGAGGGAATCGGACTGGAGTACGGCGACACCGAGCGGTGCACGAAAGAGCGCCGGGACGCCCTCCACGAGGAAGGTGTGGGTGATGGCCGGCAGCCCGGACGATTCGGTCGCCTGGAGCACCTTGACCGAGTGGTCGGTGTCGAACGCACCGGCCGGGACCGTCAGAGTGAATTCAGATGTGCCGACGCTGCCACCGGCGGGACCGATCACGGCGGTTGCCCGCAACTCGTAATCCGGGGTGAATGCCGGTTGGGTCGGAGTGTCGTCGGAGCAGCCCTGAGTCAGACAGGCAGCGCACACGATCGCTGCCGCCAGGAATCTTCTCATGGCTCAAAATACTGCGTAATGGAAAACTGTCAATAAGCGAATAGCCGAACAGCGCCTTTGCGGGTCCTTTTGCCTATGCTCCGGTCGGCGTATGCGCAGAATCTGAGCAGGGTGTGGGGCGGGCCCGGTCAACGGGGCCGTCAACCCTGCTCGGTGTCGTCCGGTTTCTTCCGGCCGCCGCTGGTTTCGGCGAGCGCCACCGCCGCTGAGATCTGCGAAAGGTGAGTGAGCCCCTGTGGGAAATTACCGAGCATCTCGCCCGTCTTCACGTCGAATTCCTCGGAGTAGAGGCCGAGATCATTGGCGGTTCCGGCAGCGCGGTTGTACACCTCACGGGCATCCTTGACTCGTCCCTGGCGGGCGAGACATTCGGCCAGCCAGAAAGTACAGGCGATGA
>CAYPYM010000860.1:0-1655 GCA_964414435.1 uncultured Ignavibacteriales bacterium
GATCACTGGTCTACCAGACCGTGGAGAGTGATACGGCATGGACCGCGGCCTCACGCCAGACGCAGCGCTACCGTACGGACATCACGCTCTTCCTGGAGAGCTGGTCTGAGTATGATGACTCGGCGCGGCCCTACATCGAGGGACTGATATGGCGGGGACGCCCCACGTGGTACGTAGCAGACCAGGCGTACGCGGAGCGTACCTGGCTAGGCATGGCGCCCCCGGGGGACTACGCATTCACGCAGCAGCAGGGCTGGTCATACCCGCAGACTACGTTCTCGCTGGTCGAATACTCACCCCAGCTGGTATCCTGATGAGCGCCCCCATAGTACGGCCGGCCGCTGCGGCTGGATTCCGCAGCCAGGGCTCCGCCGCGGCCCTGTGGCTGCTGCGGGGGCCACGGGGCGCCCCGGTACCCGCCCGCGCCCACCGGGCTCGTCCTGGAGCGACCTGGGAGGCCGCCCATGCGTGACGGCTGGCAGGGCAATACGGTTCTCCAGAACGCGCTGCTGCGCGCGGACCCCGAGGCCACGGTCCTCCTCGACGCGGTACGGACGGTCAGCGAGTACGTGCTCGATACGCCGGAGGCCTGGGCTACCTATTCACTGGGCGGGCCAGGTCAGACGCTCGATGACGGCGGGCTGAAGCTCGATTCCTCGCTGGCTACGCTAGTGCAGGGCGTGACTACGGAGGTTGACTATCCCCTATCGGGTACGCAACTCAACCCGGGGCCTCCGCGCTATGCCGTTGAGGTCCAGTGGAGTGACTGGCTGGATCCGGACACGGAGATCGACCGCCTGGTAGCGGACCTCGACCCAACGGCCGGCGGCTCACAGGAGGTAGTGACGTGGCGCGCCCAGCTCTACCGGCTCGATGAGCTGTACTACGACATCTACCGCAGTAAGTGGTACTTCACCCTGTCCCCTATCTCGGACACGGTGGACGTAGCGGCCGATACGGGGGGCGCGTCCGGGAACGTCACGTTCGACTTCCGCGCCTCAAGCACGTCAACGCCGGTCCGTATCGGTGACCCGTATCGTCTCCTCGGCTCGTCTATCCCGTACGTGCCGTTCGGCTCGATCCAGCGGACCTACATCTGCATCTGGGCGCTCGCGGACCAGGGTGGCGCGGCGGCCAACGCCGGCTGGTACGGAGACGCCAGCGCCAGCAAGGTCACGAGCAGCTACACGGCGCGCATCGTCGAGCTGAATCAGGTTGATACTGATACGGACGCGGAGCACGGCGACAAGTACGAGTATACGCAGCAGACGGGGATGCCGAACTTCACGCTCAGTAAGCTGACCTATTCCGCCGTCACGGTGAGCTTCCTGGCTACGCCGTTCGACCTGGGGGCTACGCCTACGGAGGACGTCGAGGTCGTAGCGCAGGGCCAAACGCCCGGCGGTTCCTCGCTGCTCTATGAGCTATCCGTACCGTCATCCGGTACGTGGTTCACGGTCTCGGACGGCGACATCATCGGCCAGGACAATACGGCTACGGGCGGTAATGACCTGAGCGGGCTGGCCGTGCGGCAGGACTATAGCGCGCGCGTCACGCTTACGCCCGGCGCCTCGGCGGCCGTGAGCCCTATTGCGCGTCGGTTCGGTCTCCGTGAGCGTGAGCGCACTGACCTGACCGGCCTCGCTACGCTGACC
>CAYPYM010000861.1:0-1646 GCA_964414435.1 uncultured Ignavibacteriales bacterium
TTCGCCGACTCGTCGTTTTGAGCCCGTGGCTTACCTCTGCCGCAATTCTGACCGCGCCGGGTGAATATCCCGATGAGGACAAAGGAGTTATCTCTAATTCCCGGATTGCACACCGCCAACTTTTTGCACAATCTCCGGTGACCCGATCGAGACCTCGCCGCTCGATCGGCCCCGCTTCCGTATCGCAGCTTATACTACGAACCGGACCACGGGTTCGACGGCTTCACAGCCCACCCTGTCACCCTCCGACGATCACAGACGATTTCGCCGGCTTCGGGCCAGACAGTCCTCGTAGAGCTGTTCGTGCCGGGCAATACTCGCTTTCAGCTCGTACGTAGCCCGGGCGTATGCGGCGGCGCCGTCGCCGAGCTGCCGGCGAAGGTCGGCATCCCGAATGAGCTTCTCCAGCGCCGTCACCATGCCGTCACGGTCATTGTCCTTGAACACCAGGCCGAACTTATCGCCGACCGCCTCGCGGTTCCCGCCGACATCCGATACCACCGAGGGCAGGGAAGCCGCCATGTATTCGATGATCGAATTGGACAGGCTTTCGCCGCGTGAACAGAGGACGCCGATATCGAGCGCCGCGAGAATCGGCAGCGTCTCCCGGAGCTGGCCGGTCATGGTGATAACATCGCCCAGCCCGTGACGCGCGATCGCTTCTTCCACCGATGGCCGCCCGTAGCCGTCACCGACAATCATGAAGCGCGCCTGCGGGTATCGTTCGTGGATGACCGCCGCCGCGTCAACAAAGAGCGCATGATTCTTGATCGGGCGGATATTCGCCAGGATTCCGATCAGCACCTCGTCGTCGGTGACGCCGTATTTCTCACGCGTGCTTCTTCGCATTTCCGGCGTGATCGTCTCGAACTGCGCGAGGTCAAGCCCGTTGTAAATGACGTGCATCCGGTCACGAGGCACCCGCTCGGCGTCGATCGTGTAATCCCCGATCAGGCTGGAGTTGGCGATGTAAAAATCGGTCATCTTCGCCAGTCGCCGCAGAATGAACAGCCAGGTCGGCGTATGCCAGTTGCCCTTGCCCAGATTTCGCCGACTCGCGCCGATCACCGGCACCTTCGCATAGCGGGCCGCCACCGTGGCGAACAGGTTGGCGTCGGTGAAAAACGACTGGACGATATCGATATGGTTCTCGCGGCAGTACCGGCGGAAGCGCCGCGCGATCGCGATCGCCGACGGCGACCGAAGCGACTCGAGTCCGAGGACAGTCACCGGGACCGCCAGCCGGGTCGTCTGCTCCCACTCCGAATTGCGCAGGCAAAGCAGGTGCGGTTCGAACCGCGACTGGTCGAGATGCCTCAACAGCAGGAGAAGCTGCTTTTCGGTCCCGGCGCTGGGCGTCTCGATCTTGTCGATGACATACGCGATCCGAATCATGCGCCCCCTCCCTTTGAAGCCAGAACCTCCCGGTACACCGTCGCCAGTTCCGCGCACTGCTTCTCGAAGCTGAATGACTCGGTGACGACAGCCAGAGCCTTCCGGGCGATAGTATCTCTCAGTGACGGATCGTCCGCCAGCCGCACGATGCGCTCGGCCAGCCCCGATGGATCGCGGGCCGCCACGAGCAGGCCCGATTCGTTGTCGGTGATCAGCTCCGGGACGCCGCCGACCGAGGTCGCGACCGACGG
>CAYPYM010000862.1:0-1641 GCA_964414435.1 uncultured Ignavibacteriales bacterium
CGCGTCTGCTCGGCCTGACTCATTCGATCGTCCAGCACCTCGAGACGGTCGAGGCACGCACCGCCGAACTCAGGGCGAAGATCAACAAGCTTGACCGGGAAACGAGGCAGGTTCTCGCCGACCGTCTGGCGGTGCTCGAGCAGCGCAAGAAGCTGCTCGGAGCGATGACCGAACACCGGGGCCATGAGCTCGCCGACGACGCTGCGCAGGGGCGGGTCGATATCGCCAACTGGGCGGCGGCCTATCAGTTCTTTGCCGAGCAGCTGGCCCTGGTGGCCGACTCGACCCGGATCACCAAGCAAGAGCTGTCCGATATCGAGGCCCGGATCGGTGTCCTTCAGAACGAACTCAACCAGGTGCGGGGAAGCAGCACGACAGCAACTCGCTCGGTGGCGGTCGATCTGCGATTGGCGAAGGCGGGGACGGTCGACCTTCGGCTGGACTACATGCTCGGCAACGCTGGCTGGGCCCCGATCTACGATGCCCGTCTGATGACCGGTAAGGACTCGGTCGAACTCGGCTGCTACGCGCAGGTCCGTCAGCGTACTGGTGAGGACTGGAAAAACGTGAAGCTGATCCTGTCGACCGCGATGCCGTCGCAGGGGGTCAGCCCGGGGACGTTCCATCCGTTTTATCTCGCGGTGGCTCAGATGTACACCCGCCAGTCGGACGAGCTGGGCAAAGCGGCGGCGCCGGCGATGAAGATGATGGAAGCCGATCAGGAAGGATTCGCGATGAAGGAGAAGAAAGCTGAGGAGCCGGTTATCCCGTTGTTTGCCGGGATCGAAACGGGTGGGATTGCCACGACGTTTGCGGCCGCCCGCAAAGAAACGATCCTTTCCGACAACTCGGCGGTGCGCACACCGCTCGCCCAGTGGACACTGGGCGGCAAGATGAATCTGATCAGCCGTCCGCGGTTCGGCGAGGGCGCGTATCGCCTAATGGAACTGGTGAATCAGGATGACGCTCCGCTGCTTCCGGGCGGTGTGAGCGTCTTCGCGGGGAGCGACTTCCTCGGCAAGGCGGCGATCGGCCGTTTCGTCGCGCCCGGCGACACCTTCAAGCTGCCGTTCGGACGCGACAACGAGATCGAAGTGGTGCGGACGATTGTCGACCGCAATCGCGGCAACAGCGGCGGCCTGCTGGGTCTGACCGGCGACAAGACCAGGATCGAGGAGACGGTCCGAATCGTCCTGACTAACAAAAGCCGCAAGACGCGCACGATTACGCTGGAGGAGCCGGTGCCGGTCAGCCAGCATGACAAGATCGATGTTGAATATGAAGCGAAGCCGAAACCGGCCGAGGTCGACCGTGAGGGCAGAGCGACATGGAGTATCACGCTCAAGCCGGGCGAGGAACAGACGGTCGAATTGACCTATCGGATCGAGTATCCGTCCAACCTGGCGGTGAGCGGATTGTAAATCGGGCCGTCAGGTCACACCGCGTCCTTCGACAGGCTCAGGACGCGGCAGGACCTGACGGAACCTTATAGCGTCGGAGAAAGTACTGCCTCCTTTCGGTGGTATCGCGTGACACGGCGGCGGGCTGCAAGCCCGCCGCCGTTTTCTTTGTCGGTTTTGATGTTCCGTCAGGTCTCTCAGGCCGACGGCGCGTGAGATCCGACGGTCGCCTGATCAGGGT
>CAYPYM010000863.1:0-1639 GCA_964414435.1 uncultured Ignavibacteriales bacterium
TCCATCGGTTGGGATTGTGTGATCGTGACATGTCTGGCCCTCGTTGGTTGCGAGGTGCGCCCCAAAGCACAAAAGATGCCAGGCATCGCGATCGCGAGATCGTTGGGGTTTTTTGTACGGATGCCGAGATGAAGGCGGGGGTAGGTGGCGAAGCGGCAGTGAGGAAAGGAAGGGACGGGAGCGTGGTGGAGGTCGAATCAAAACAACGGCCCGAAAGGCTGGTCAGCGTAATCAGCGGCTCCATGCCGTGGGCGACACAGACCTCCCGCACCATGTCGGTGTAGGCCCGGACCGTGTCCGGCTTCATCGGCACCAGCGGCGAATACCAGATCAGCCCGCAGCCGTCGGCGGCCGGGTTCATCGGTGTGCCTTTGGGCGGCCGCGTGCCCGATTTCCAGTAGCAGAGCGGCAGGGCGGCCTCGGTCGGCGCCCCCTCGGCGACTTTGAAAGCCTCGCTGAGATCGGCAATCTGTTTGCTCAGCCGGCGCGACAGTGGTCGATATGGGATGTGCCGTGCGATCCGGGCTGCCGCGTTGATCTTGCGACGGTTGAAAAAGAGGGCCGACCCGGAGAGGGACCGAAATGCCTTCCGTATCCTGCGTCGGGCAGTAGCCACCAGCCCCCGATCGCCATAGATGATACCCCCGACATTCCAGTCCCCGAACCGGGTCGAGCCGAGCATCTCCCCCGCCAGTTGATCCGACATTACGCCGCCCGGCGCCACGCTATCGCGGGGATAGTCGCTGAACATGGCCAGCATGCGGTGCCCGTTCATGAGGTTGATCGAGCCGGTCACGTTGCCGATCGAATTGAGAATCTCGCGAATGGCGGTGACAGCCGCTTCGAGCTGGCCGGCATTCTTGAGATGGATCATGAACCCCTCGACAGACTGCGGCCGTCGGGCCAGCGCGATTGTCATGCTGGTGACGATCCCGATCGCCCCCTGCGAGAAGAGGCCGTCGAGGTACGGACCTATCCCCCACTTGAACGCCTGGTCAACCGCCGCGCAGCCGGCCTCGGCATGGGCCGAACGGTAGACTCGGCCGTCCGGCAGCACCGCTTCAAGTGAGAGAACCGCCGAAAAATGGTCGGCAAACGGGGTCACGCCGTAGCCGCGCTCGAGGGCGTTGCCAAGAATGCTGCAATGCGGTCCGGCCCCGGTGACGGGCACCAGGAAGGGGAGCTTGCGCTCGCTCATACAGTTGTAGAGCTGGATCTGGGTGACGCCCGGTTCGAGCGTCACGGTACCCAGTTCGGCGTCGAAATCGAGAATCCGGTTCAGCCGAGAGAGGTCGACAATGGCGCAGCCGTCGGTGACCGGCAGGTTGGCGCCGTATCCCCAGTTGAAGCCGGTGCTGACCGGGTAGAGCGGGATCCGGTGTTCGACAGCAACCTTCACGATCGCAGCGACTTCGGCCTGGCTGCCCGGCTTGAGCACGGCGACAACCTTTCGGCTCGAAGCGGTCTCGCAGATCCGCGACTCAGGCTCCGCATCCTCGTCGCAATTGACATAGTCCGCGCCGAGAATCTGCCGCCACGCCGCAACGGCTTCGGCCACTTCTGGCCGGGCCCCGGCGATATCGATATCGCGTTCCGGTTGTTCCAAATCGGTCGATTGCATCTTCGTTCTCCTTTTGCG
>CAYPYM010000864.1:0-1637 GCA_964414435.1 uncultured Ignavibacteriales bacterium
TGTGCGTGTTTTTTCTTCCCTATAAGATATTATTCGAGGGTGGCGGAAAGGCATTGAAAGACTTTAAGGACACTATATCAGATTTCTCGGATTTCTTAATCGTATTTCCTTTTGCTTTGTGGAATTATGATTTAACACTAGCGTTCTTTTTTATAGGCTTAATAATTTTAATTTATATTCTTTCTTCAATATTAAAATGGGACACTCCGTAATGTATGAATTAAATAAAAATCAGGTGGTTAAAATTGGATGAAACACGCGTTCCTTTAAAGGAATATATAGAGAAGGTCATTGATGAGAAGGAAAAGCAGGTAATATTAAGATACAATAATGCTAAGGAGGCGCTTGAATTAAGTAAGAAAGAACTGGATAGACGGTTGGAAGGATTAAATGAGTTACGCAGTGAGGTACTGAAAGATAGGTCACAGTTTGTAAAAGTAGATACATACGAATCGGAAAAAAAAGCAGTGAACAAAGAATTAAAATGGATGCAAAGAGTGTTATTTATTGGGATGGGAGGTCTAGCAGTCTTGGTATTTATATTGAATTTTATAAAGAGATAAAGGAAATAAAATGCAAGAATGGGTAATCACTTTTCCGCCCTTATGGTTAGCAGGAGGAATTATTATACTATTGATTATGGTAGGGTGGTTCGCTAAGGGTTATCTAAAACATCTTGAGAATATATTAAAAGAAATACTTGCAAAGATTGATCTTCAGGACTTAGAAACAAGGGCTAATGATTTAGCACTTAATTATATTTTTACGGAAAATAAAATGGTAAACGGAGTCAATTTTATTGAAAAGAAATTGCAGTATAAAAAAGAATTAACAGAAATTAATTATAAAAAAAACAAGAGATATACAATTAAAGGATGATATTAGACATTACATTTTTGGTTTGTGTGGCGGTTCTAATATTATCCATAGCTGGAGTAATAATTTATTTCACATTTAACTTAATAAAAATCAATAGGAGAATAAAAAATGGAAAGACTGGACAAACTAATTCAGCAACTAGAGGAGATACTTGCGAAGCTGAAGAGTCTGAGAGATGATCTGAAAGCTCAAAGCGGTGATGTTCAACCACCTCCGGGAAACCCGGGTGGACACTAAAAGGCTAATTTATAAATTTATCCTAATAAGCATTATCCTGAGTTCTATTTCCTGGGTAGTCGCTTTTAAGGTTTATTTATATGGAGCCAGTGGACGGGAAAGCATCGTCTATTGGCTTATCAGTCTGAATATTTATGCGCTTGGATTCGGAGCTTTGTTCGGAGTTTTTTCAGTAATGCTTTACCCAAAGGAAATTGCTTTTTGGATTTATTTGGTTATAAGAAGTTTTGGTGATGTTATGACTAATCTTTCGGATTTAAGGTTCATTGATAAGCTCGATATGGAGATATTTGCGCCAAAGTTAATCCTAACATTGGTCGTTCTTACTTTGACGATTAAAAAATTAAAAAGGAATGGTTCAGCCGAGTAAACTTTTAAAAATAAACTAATAAAATACTATGCCAAGGAAAAAAACAACGGAAATAACAGAGAACACAAAATTAGAGTTCTCAGCCAAGACTCTTATTACAATTATAAGCGCAGTGATATTCTACGTGCTTTCTCTAGCCGGAGTTTATTAC
>CAYPYM010000865.1:0-1635 GCA_964414435.1 uncultured Ignavibacteriales bacterium
ACGGCAGGATACACCACCACAACGTGGACAAGGTCGGCATAGTCGCCGGCAGCAGCAGGACAGCCTGGGGAGGCGGCTCAATAATCAAGCCGGTGAAGGTCATAATAGCCGGGCGCGCCCACTACTCCGTGCCCGTGGAGACCATAGCAATCCGCGCGGCCAGGGACTACATCAGGCAGGTCCTGCCGCTGGCGGAGGACGAGCACTTCATAATTGAGCCGATGATTGGCGAGGGCGCGGCCGAGCTGATGGGCGCCGTTGACCAAGTTGTTGCAAATGACACAAGCATAGGCGTCGGCTTCGCCCCGCTGTCGGAGACGGAGCAGACCACGCTGGACATAGCCGACTTCCTCACCTCCAGGGCGTTCGCGAACCGCTGGCCGATGGTCGGGCCGGACATAAAGGTCATGAGCCACAGCAGCAGCGGCGACATTGACGTGACCATAGCGATGGCGATGGTTGACCGCTTCCTCCAGGACGGGAAGGAGTACATGGAGGCCAAGGAGGGCGTGCTCGGGGCCGTGGCCGAAAAGTTCGACCTCCAGAACCTCGAAATAAACACACTGGACGACTACGCCAACGAGGACTCCCTATACCTGACGGTAATCGGGACGAGCGCGGAACAGGGCGACGACGGCGCGACCGGCCGGGGCAACCGCATCAACGGGCTGATAACGCCCGCCCGCCCGATGAGCCTGGAGGCGGCGTGCGGCAAGAACCCCGTTTCGCACGTGGGCAAGCTCTACAACGTGCTGGCCCAGCGCATAGCCGACCGGCTGCACTCGGAGACGGGCAAGCCGGCAGAGGTGCTGATACAGAGCAGGATAGGCCGGCCGATATCTGACCCGCCGATGGTCATAGTCCGGACGGACGCCAGGGGGATAGAGACAAGCGTGAAGGACGAGGTCGAGAAAATTCCCTGCCTGACAGACATAATCGTGGGCGGTGAGTGCCGGCTCTTCTGAGCCGCCTCCATCACCCTTTTATACCCCTCCGTTTCCTTTCGGCATGGCCACAAAAGCGGAAGAGGTCGGCAAGCTCAAGGAAGGCCGATACATCGTGATGGACGACCACCCGTGCAAGATAAAGTCAATGCAGACCAGCGCCCCCGGCAAGCACGGGCACGCCAAGGCGCGCATAACGGCTATAAGCCTTTTCGACGGCAGCAAGCACACGACGGTCAAGCCGACGGACGCCCGCGTGTCAGTCCCTGTTCTGGACAAGCGCAAGGGGCAGGTCCTGTCTGTGTCGGGCAACACTGTCCAGATGATGGACCTGGAATCCTACGAGACGTTCGACGTCGACAACTCCGACGGCCTTGAGGTCGCGAGCGGCGACACGGTCCTCTACTGGGATGTCATGGGCCGGAAGATGCTGAAACAGAAAGAGTGACTGCTAGTCCTCGCGTATCTTGATTATGTTCCCGAATATGTTGAGCATCAGTGAGTCCATCTCATACTTCCTCAGGTTAAACCTCTGAACGCTCTTGGTCATTGAGTCGCCGACATACATCCGGAATACGTCCTCCCACAGCGACTGCATCCGGTTGATTACTGAATCGGTTATCGGCCGGATGGCGGCCGACTTGGCCTCGTTCAGCCGGCCGAGCAGCCCCAGGAAACTGAATGTGATGCT
>CAYPYM010000866.1:0-1629 GCA_964414435.1 uncultured Ignavibacteriales bacterium
GAAACGCGTCACCCGCGCCGTAACGAATATTCGATTTCAACAACTGCGGCAGAAACGGCGCCTGCGGGTAGTAGTTGATGCGAAGGCCGAGTTTCCCCTTCTCAGCCAGCTCGGTGAAATAGGCGAACCCCTCGGGGCCGTCGAACGAATGCACGCCGGTTACACCGCGGCGATAAGCGTGCGTCAGCGCCCGCTGATAGAGCTGATCGATCTGTCGCCGTGACGGCGGTGGAATCAGCCGATAGACCGGGTTGATCGCCGGGCCCTCGCGAAGGATGCCCGATGGCGTGCCGTCGGACAAGTGCTCGATCCGGCCGCCGGCCGGGTCCTTCGATCGATTGGTGATGCCCGCCATTTCGAGAGCGCGCGAATTGACCCAGGCGGAGTGCTGATCTTTGGCGTAGATAAAGGCGGGGCCGCCGCCGGTTACTTTGTCGAGTGCATGCCGGTCCGGCTCGATCCGCTTCCGGAACAGGTCGGGTGTGTACCCCTCCCCTACAATCCATACGTTGCGGCCAAGCGTTCGGGCGAACGCCGCGATCTTCCTGAGGCACTTTTCGAGCGAATCCAGTCCCTGCAGATTCACTCGTCCGAGCGAGAGGGCGTAGAAATAGAAATGGGTGTGAGCGTCGACCAGACCCGGGATTACCATATGTTTCTTCAGATCGACACGGTCATACCGTTTGAATTCGGCTGACTTGTGCAGGTCGTGGCCGACCGCGACGATCTTCCCGCGATCTATAGCCATCGAATCAACCAGAGGCTGCTCTGGGCTCTGCGTGTGGATCCGCCCGTTGTAGAAGAGGCTAGTGCTTTTCAAAGTTCGCTCCCTTGACCCGGCTGTCGCCGTCGCGGGCGGTGAGTCTGATGCGGTCGGTTTCTTCGAGAATCGGGATGACGAATTTGCGCGTGAATCCGAATTTCTCGCGTACATCCGCAACTGCGAGTTGCCCGGCGGCGTTCAGCTTCGAAACGATAAAGGCAACGATCTCGTCCCACACCGGTCTCAGGAAGATGAAGTCGGCGCCGCACTTGTGGCCCTCGCCGTTGTCGATGATGAATTTGATGGCCTCGCGATAGCTTTTCCCCCGGGAACTGAGCTCGGTCAGTTTCGGCGGCGCGTATGGATCGACCTTCAGAGCCTTCATGATGTCGTCGTAGGCGGCCTTGACCGGGCCCTCGAGCGACATGCCGCGCCCGGCGATGTTGTATTCGTCGTCGTGACGGCTGATTCGGTTGTGTTCGGTGGCGAACCGGAGGAGAACTTCGGTCGTACCGCGGTCGAACGGAGAAAGCTGCATGAGTTGATCGGTCACGATGCCTTTCAGATGCGGTTTCCGTTCGAGGAAGGCGGCCATCCGCTTGGTGAGTCGATCCAGCGCGGCATCGAGAGCGTCGGGCAGGTACAGGAATCGATCGAACCGTGCGATGGTCCTCTGCCGAAGGAGATGGTCGACCACCGAATGGATCTCGTCGGACGAAAAATCGGCGGCCTCCAGCAGTGAGCCGGAGTCGGCGGCAATCAGCTTGCGAAGTTCGGAGGTGATCAGCTCGTCGAGCAACCCCGAGACTCTTCCGTCGAGGTCATTGTACCGATCGAGCGACCGCCGCCGCGGAAAGTACGGCAGG
>CAYPYM010000867.1:0-1401 GCA_964414435.1 uncultured Ignavibacteriales bacterium
GACTCCGACGGGGCTCCGGTTACCGCGGTTCTGGCGTGGGCGAGCTCCGACTCGACGGTGCTCCGGATCGGCTCATCGAGCGGGCTCGCGGTGGTCCTGAAGAAGCCCGCCCCCGGTGTCGTCGTGTACGTGTGGGTCCTCGCGACACAAGTCGACTCGCTTGCCCTGACGTGGTACAACACGAGCGCCGGCCCGAGCTCCGCCACCGTCGTTACCTCGAGCTCGCCTATCCCCATGACGGTCGGGGGTCCGTCGGTGATGCTTTGCGCCTACCTCTTGTTTCGCGGCGCCGTGGTGGCTCAGAGCTCCGGCTCCGCCGCCTATCCTTGCGGTGCCGGTCCCTGGCCGGCGTACACCGCCCCCGCGGCGCGTCTTCTCCCTCCCGTGCTCTCTGCTCCGCCCTACACCCGTGGATTCCGCGAGCTCATCGCACTCGCGAAGGGGGTCGCATGACACGCGGACCCCGCCCCGCCCGCGACCGCGTCGCTCTCACGCTCGAGGAGTTCGGTTACGTCGATACCCCGATATGGGCGGTCGACGAGGCCCTCGAGATGTCGAAGCCTGAGCTTTGCCGCGAGATGGCCGCGGCTTGTGCTCCGGCGGGTCGCATGAAACGCGAGACGTGCGCTCTCGTCTCGTGGTGGGACCAGTTCCCGAAGTGGGTTGTGGCGGTGTGCTGGGCGGGGACCGGGATCGCGCCGGATTCGTTCGCGTGATCGCCGTAGACCTGTTCTCCGGCACGGGAGGAGCCACCGCCGCGTTCCGGCTCCGGCCGGCGTGGCGCGTCGTCGCCCTCGAGCTCGAGCCGCGGAGGCGCTCGCCGCTGGGGCCGGAGGTACGCGCGGACGTGCGGCGGCTCCCCCTCCGGGGGTCCGTCGACTTTCTGTGGGCGAGCCCCCCGTGTACCGAGTTCTCGCAGGCGGACGCTCGCGTCGAGCAAGCGACGAAGCACCCCAACACCTCGCTTGTAGCGGCGACGCTCGCCGCGGTGGCGGAGCTCCGGCCCCGGTTCTGGATTCTGGAGAACGTCCGGGGAGCTATCCCGTTCCTGGGGATACCGGTGCAGAAGGTGGGCCCGTGGTGCTTGTGGGGGTACTTCCCGAAGATCGAGGTTACCCCGTCGCTCGCCCGGCACCGGAAGTCGGGAAAGCCGTCTGCTGAGGCGCGCGCCGCGGTTCCTTTCGAGCTCTCCGAGGCGGTCGCCCGCTCCGTCGAGAAACACCTCGAGCTCGACCGGATTCTCGACCTCCGGACGATCCGGGTACACCGGCACCTCCGCCGCCGTCGCGCTCCTGAGCCGTCGCTCTTCGGTGGGAGGTGGTGAACCCATGATAGACGACGAGCTCCGCCGGGCCCTCGAGGCAACCAAGCTCGGTTGCGGTAGGCTCCCCAGGGGGAGCG
>CAYPYM010000867.1:1411-1628 GCA_964414435.1 uncultured Ignavibacteriales bacterium
CTACGGGCGCTTCGTGCTCAGTCGCATCGTCGAACACTCCCCCGTCCGCGGGCCGCTCCAGCTGGCCGCGGTGATAGGCTTCGAGGGGGAGAAGAAGGTCCTACTCTGTCGTTTCTTCGACGAGCTCCGCGCGGCGGGGTTCCTTCGAGCTCCGGTCGACACCGGTACCGACTCGTGGGAGCTCGCGACAGGCCGACCTGGCAAAGCTGCGGGCTGC
>CAYPYM010000868.1:0-1621 GCA_964414435.1 uncultured Ignavibacteriales bacterium
ATGGTATGCCCATGCGTATGCGACATCTTCTCCTCATCGCCGCCCTGGCCGCCCTCGTTCCGGTACGCCCCCCGGCGGCGCGGGCCCAGGAGAGCACCAGCATCCCGCTCCAGATCCAGTCGGAGAGCGCCGCGCCGGATTCCGCCGAGATCGACCTCATGATCTTCGACGGCGAGGTGTACCTGGAGCAGGGGGACTACCTCCGGGCGGCCGCGCTCTTCACCAAGGTCACGACCCTCGACCCCGACCGCGTCTACGCCCACCTGCTTCTCGGGCGCGCGCTCACCACCGCCCTGGTCAACAACCGCATCCAGGATCAGGCGGGGGCGGCCTCGGAGGCGGTGCGCCAGTACCGCTGGGTCCTGAACCGCGAACCCGGGAACCAGGAGGCCCGCGAGGGGCTGGGCATCCTCTCCAAGTCCTTCTTCAAGGGGATGGACGTCCCCCTCACCACCGACCGCGGCCGCAAGTCCTGGGAGGCGGGCCAGCGTGCGCTGGCCAAGAACGATTTCGAGGCCGCGGCGAAGGCCTTCGGGGACGCCGCCCGGGCCGAGCCCAAGGTGCTCGAGGTGCAGCGCGCCCTGGGGGACGCGCTCCGCCGGGCGGGCAAGAACGACGGGGCGATCTCCGCCTTCGAGCGGGCCCTGGCCATCGCCCCCGAGGACGTGGCGTCCCACGGGGGCCTCGGGCGGACCCTCGAGGCGGAAGGGGACACCGCGGCCGCCCTGGTCCACTACCGGCGCGCGTTCACCCTGAACGACGCCTACCGGCCGGCCTACGAGGGCATCGTCCGCATCCTGGGAGCCCGCGACCGTTCGCTCCTCTCCGCGGACGAGATGGCGCTCCGGGGGCGGGCCGAGCTGGCGGCGGGGAGCTACGAGTCCGCCTACAAGGACCTGGAGGACGCCACCGCCGACGACCCGATCCTGGTCAACCGGAAGGCCCTGGGGATCTGCCAGTTCTTCCGCAAGAAGGACACCGAGGCCACCATCCTCCTCACCGGCGCCCACCAGGAGGACCCCACCGACTCCGAGACCCTCTACTACCTGGCCGCGACCCTGATCCGGCAGGGGCGCGTCCAGGAGGGCCAGGAGTACCTGCGGAAGGCGCTCTCCCGGAACGGGGAGGACTCCAGCGCGTTGCGGCTCCTCGGGCTCACGCTGTCCGAGCAGCCGGGGAGCGAGAAGCAGGCGATCGAGCTCCTGCAACGGGCCGAGAAGCTGGGGGCGGGCATGGACGATCTCCCCTGCATCCTCGCCCCCATGGAACTCCGGCTGGGACGGACCGAGGACGCCCGCAAGGACTACGAGACCTGCCTGGCCCAGCAGCCCGGCAACGCCTCGGCGGAGCTGGGACTGGGCCTCATCGCCGACGACGCCGGGCGCCGCGGCGAGGCGATCATGCACTTCGAGCGCTATCTGAACGGGAGCGACCCCGACCCGGCGGTTCTCTTCCGGCTCGGGGTGGCCTACCTGCGGGTGGGCAAGGACAAGGAAGCCTTCGGCACCCTGCGCCGGATCACCGAGATCGACACCACCCTGGCTCCCGCCGACAGCGGCCGCGCCACCGACCGGTAGCTCCTGGAGATGTCGAGCTACTTCCTGGCCGGCATGCGCCGGCT
>CAYPYM010000869.1:0-804 GCA_964414435.1 uncultured Ignavibacteriales bacterium
AGAGAATCTTAAAAATCGTCCCAGTGTTTTATGAAATAAGTATCTATAGCTATTAAATGATTGATTTATTGACATACGATTATTGCTTAAGATAACACTGCCATCCGCAGGCAATAATTTTCTAAAACTATTAAAACAATAATCACCAAATAAATTTATGTCCGAATAGAAAGCCTGAACAATATCCTGAATTAATATAATACCTTTTTTCTTCAGTAATAATAGCAATTCCTGGTTTTTCCCAGAGATGGGAAAACCGAAGTAATTAATAAATAAAATTGCTTTTGTATCGGAATCAATAGAATTGATTAAATATTCATTATTAATTTCAAGTTTAGTGCCGATTTTGTAAAACTTGTAGCGAATTTTTAATGAATCAAACGGCTTTAAAATCGATGGGCAAAGATACGACGGAAGTAAACAGCAACCATCGTTTGTAAAATCAATATTTCTTAATATTTGATATAACGAGTGTATTCCTCCACCCGTGTAATATATATATGGATAATTAAATCGTTTTCTAATATAATCATTAAGATCATATTTTTTCTTTTTAAAAAGAATTAATGGATTATAAAAGGGTTCTCCACCAACAAAAAATTTCATAATTAATTATAATCTATATCCACTTGGAATATTAACTGTTCTTTCTACGAACCATTCGGAATTTTCAATATTTGCAGCTTGACAATCTTTGTACATTTTTAATTTATTCATTAATCTCCATACCGGCCTGGTGGTTACTCCGTTTGTATTTGTAAATTCAAGGAAGGCATCGCGTTCATCTTTCCCTTTTAGCAAAAC
>CAYPYM010000869.1:814-1620 GCA_964414435.1 uncultured Ignavibacteriales bacterium
AACAGTATTTAGCCAATAATTTGATTTTGAGTTTGCAGGTTCAGAGAAATATTTAATTTCATTATTTAAAAAGAAATCCTTGTAACGTACTGCAGTTTCCCTTTTATTTTCAATTACCTTACTCAAGTATTCCATTTGTGCAACGCCAAGCGCAGCATTTATATTAGTCATTCTGTAATTATAAGCTACTATATCATGTACATATTCCCACTTATGCGGCAATTTTCCTGTTGTTGTTAGATGTTTTGCCCTCCTAGCAAAATTTTCATCATTTGTAATTATCATCCCACCACCTCCGGTGGTGATAGTCTTATTTCCGTTATAACTTAAAATACCTGCCAGACCAAATGTGCCAGTATGCCTGCCTTTATAATAAGAACTGAGAGATTCGGCTGCATCTTCAATAACTGGAATATTATACTTATTCGCAATTTCAATTATTTCATCTATTCTACAGGGAAAACCAAAAGTATGCATTGGAAGAATTGCTGAGATTCGCTTTTTAGTAACTTTGTTAATGTATTTTGAACCTTTAGGAGTTTCTAAAATTGTTGCATTATTCCTTAACCAATAATCAAGTTTTTCTGGTGACATACCCAAAGTATCTAAATCAACATCCACAAAAACAGGCTTAGCACCGCAGTGTGAAATTGCATTTGCAGTAGCTACAAAAGTAAGTGGTTGTGTTATAACTTCATCACCAAATTCTACTCCCGCTATTTGTAATGCTATTTGCAAAGCAGCACTTCCATTTACAATAGCAATTGCATATTTAGCACCTGTAAATTTAGCTGTCATTTCTTCAA
>CAYPYM010000870.1:0-1619 GCA_964414435.1 uncultured Ignavibacteriales bacterium
CAGCGGCGGTTTGTGGCCGATGCGTCGCACGAATTGCGCACACCCCTGACGATCGTTTACGGTGAACTCGAGTTTCTGAAGCGACAGCTCGGAGACCGCAAGCTGAACGAGAGTATCACAACCGTCCTTCACGAGATCGACCGTCTCGCCCACCTGGTCGATCAGCTGCTCGTGCTCGCGCGCCTGGATGCGTCGAAGCTCACGATCGACCGCCGGCCGGTTCGGCTTGACGAACTGCTGGCCGAGGCGGTGCGGCTCATTCAGAAGGCCGCTGCGGAACGTCGCGTCACGCTTCGATTGCAGATCGACGATGTGGTTGAAATCGTCGGCAGCCCGGATCAGCTGATGCGCGCCGTGCTCAACGTGGTCGACAACGCCGTGAAGTACACCGGCGAAGGAACGGAGGTGTCTATCAGGCTGCAGTCTGACGGGATCTCCGGAGTGATCGTGGTTGGCGATCACGGTCCGGGGATCGAATCAGGTGAGATCGAGCAGGTGTTCCGGCGCTTCTATCGCTCTCCGCGGGCACGGCAGGACCACGACGGCAGCGGGCTGGGACTGGCGATAACGCGCGAGCTGGTCGAGGCACACGGCGGCAGTGTGCGCGTAGCCGCGTCCGGTGACGGCGGCACCACGGTGGAGATCCGGCTGCCGCTTCCGCGCGTCGATGACAGTTCCGCCTCCGCATAACGCTTTTTCCGGTTTCCTTCCACTTTTTCTCCGTCGCTTTCATGTCCGTTTCATCTTCACATTATAGCTTTCCGCAAGAATCGGCCGCCGACATGCGCGCGGCCTGCAATCGGAAGACACGAAAGGAGATGCCATGAAGAAGAGAGGAACCGCCGGACTGCTCACCGCCGCGCTGATCGCCCTGCTGTGGGGCGTGGTGCCCGCCCCCGCTCACGCCGCCGAAAAGGGTGAAGAAGCAGGGGTCAAAGCCCCTGAGGCCGTCATGACCGCTTTCCACAAAGCCTACCCGAAAGCCACGATCCGCGACATCTCGAAAGAAATCAAGGACAGCACCACGTACTACGAAATCGAGAGCATGGACGGCGCTCAGCGCCGCGACCTGCTCTACCGTGCCGACGGCACCGTGTTCGAAATCGAAGAGGCTATGAAGACGGCCGATCTACCGGCGAAGGTCACGGCTGCACTGTCGGAGAAGTTCCCCACCGGTAAGCTTCACAAAGCCGAGCGGATCACGCGCGGCGCTGTGATCGAGTATGAAGTGCTGCTCGAGAACGGCGAACAGAATGTCGAGGTGCTTCTCGATGCCGGCGGGACTGTCAAGTCCCAGGCTGTCGCAAAGGACGAGGACGAAAAGGCCGAGAGCGGCGAAAGCGATGAAGCCGACGAGGACTAGATTTCTCGGGCCGACCGGGAGCACGCGCTGCCTGCGCCTCCTCCTGATCCTTGTCGTCCTGGGAACGGTCGCCGCTGCTCCCCCCCCCGGCGGCGGCCGTCAAATTACACCAACCGTTTCGCTCGACCGCTGTCTCGCGTTGGCCCGCGAAAACAGCCCCGAGCTGAGGATCGCGTCGAACGCCGTCGATGCCTCCCAGCTTGACCGAAAGCTGGTTAGTCCGACGCGTCTGCCGCAGCTCAGCTTCAATGCCGGC
>CAYPYM010000871.1:0-1618 GCA_964414435.1 uncultured Ignavibacteriales bacterium
AATCCGTCGGCGCCGCGGATCCGCTGAAAGGAGGAAACATGATATCCGGACTGGAACAGGTCGCCTCGCGCCGCATCTGGTTTGTCCCGAGCTTCGCGGTGTGGGGTGTGCCCGGTCTCGATGACATCGATATGCTCGTGGTCGAGCGGACCGCCGAGGGGGATACGGTCGGTTACGACTCGATCACCATCGAGGGATCCTCGCAGGAGGTTCTCTACGCCGACCTGACCGATCACCGCGGCAATCAACTGCCGGCAACGCTGGCGTCACCCCGGGTGATCCCGCGCACGCATGAGGCGATGCCGGCGTTTGTGGTCGGGGCGGAATCAGCCACGTCGTTTCGGATCGCTCGCGACCCCGACGCGTCCGGGCCGCTGAGCGCCGATCTGCTCGTGGTGGAAATGGGGGATTGATCTGGCGGCATCAAAGAAACCGACAACCAAAACCAACGCCGGGTGGCTCGACAAACTGAGCGGCATCATCGGTGATCAACTGGCGAAACTCGCTGACAACAAGGAACTCACCCTAACCATAGCGGAGGTGATCAAACTGATGGAACTTCACCACAAACTGTCCGACAGTCAGGCCGGCAGCAAGGAATTCTGGGCGATGCTCGCACGCATTCGCAAGGACGGCCTGGCCCGCAAAGAGGGGGCGGCAAAGCCGCCGTCGCCCGCCAAACCCACCGGGCGCAAACGCTCGTCGGAGAATAAATGAAGAAGCTGCTTATTCTCGTTCTCTGCATTGCGTGGGGGAGCGTGCGTGCCGTACCGCTGGTGAACGACCGCGCCGTCGACCCGCAATCGGAGGACTCGTTGTCGATCGCCTTCTGGGCGACCGACACGCTTGGCTTGCCGACAGCGGCCGACAGCGTCTTCGTCGCCGTGAGCGGTCCCGGTGGCGCGGTGACGTTCGGTGATACCCTCACCGTGTCCGACTCCCGCATCACGGCGCATTCGCTCGCGGGCGCAAGCGTGTATTCTTTCTCGATGCAGGTGGCGGATCTGATAGCCGGCGGTCCGCCCGGTGGTTACAATCTCGTGCTGATGGCGCGGGCGGCCGCTTCGCCGAACCGAATTTCGATTCACCGTAGCGACTTCCAGGTGGTCGGTGTTTCGTTGGCCGGGCAGCTCGCGCAGGTTGACGACTCGGTCTTCGTGCGCGGCGGAGCCATCGACAGCAACCGCACCGAGCTGGGCGATTACGGCGCGGGGGAGGGGGCGTATTCGCGCACCCTGGTTGTCGTGGACACCGCCGTCGGGATGACACTCGCCGGGGTGTCGATTGTCGTGCGCAACCTGAGCCAGACGACGGTTGCGGCTCGGGGATGGACCGACCTCGATGGTCGCCTGGACATCAATCTGGCGGCCGGGTCGCTGCTGGTCGCGGCGACCTGCCCCGGTTACATGTTTGCGGCCTACGATACTGTCGTTGTCGAAAGCGGCGGCATCGATACGCTCGCGGCGTCGGAGTGGCAGCCCGACATGCCGCCGGGTCTGTCGCTCTGTCGAGTCTGGGGTTACATTTTCGACATCAGCGGGGTGCCTGAAGTCGGCACGAAGGTTTCGGTCACGCTCACCGGGGGGCCGGCCCGGTGCAAGGGCATCGTTGTCTCGCC
>CAYPYM010000872.1:0-1609 GCA_964414435.1 uncultured Ignavibacteriales bacterium
TCTCAGTGACCTCGGCATACGGACATCCGCGCAGCGGGTCGCCATTCTGCGCTACCTTCTCGATCACGACACTCACCCGACGGCAGATATGATCTACCGCGACCTCGCCCCCTTCACTCCGGGTCTGTCCAAGACGACCGTATACAACACTCTGAAGATCTTGGCGGAAAAGGGGATCGTAAACGAGCTCTCGATTGAGGGCAAACAGCTGCGCTACGACATTCTGGATCCGTCCCACGGCCACCTTATGTGCAGGGTATGCGGGCGCTTCTTCGACATTCAGCTCCACTCGCAGTCGGTGTTCGAGAAACTGATCCCGCCTGGGTTCCGGGCCGAGGAGTATCACCTCTACATAAAGGGGCTCTGCCCCGAATGCGCCTAGCGCGTCGCAGGCGATAGTCGCCGAGCTGCCGAATCCCCAACCTTCACTTGACCTATCGCGGAAATCAGGATAGATTATATTTGTATTTATTACAATCCTGAAATGATTACAATCTATTACCAATCAGATAAAGTTTGCCGCGGTGGTCGGACGCGGACGAGATCGCCGGGATTGGCGGGCGCTCCGACCGGCCGTTCGTATTCTGTTGGGTACAACCATTATGAGGAGGAACGGATAAATGGAAGAACGGAACGTATCTATGCCATTGCTCGGAGACGAGTTCCCGAGCATTACGGTAAACACGACGGAGGGGGTTCTTCGTCTGCCGGACGACTACAAGGGAAAGTGGTTCGTCCTGTTCAGCCACCCGGCGGACTTTACCCCGGTCTGCACGACGGAGTTTGTGGGCTTTCAGGAGCGGATCCAGGATTTCGACGCGATGGGCGTCAAGCTCGTCGGTATGTCGGTCGACCAGGTCTTCAGTCACATCAAGTGGATTGAATGGATCAAGGAGAAGCTCAACGTCGACATCACCTTTCCGATCATCGCGGGGAACGACACCGTTGCGAACCGTCTCGGAATGCTCCACCCCGGGAAAGGAACGAACACCGTCCGCGCGGTCTTCATCGTCGATCCGGCCGGCAAGAACCGCCTCATCCTCTACTACCCGCAAGAAATCGGCCGCAACATGGATGAGATCGTCCGAGCGACGAGAGCTCTCATCACCGCGGATACGAACAAGGTTGCAATGCCCGCGAACTGGCCCCACAACACGCTCATCGGAGACCAGGTCATCATCCCACCGCCCACGAACCGCAACGATATCCCCGAACGGCTCAAGCAGTACCAGGGTTTCGACTGGTGGTTCCAGCACAAAAAGCTGGCGGGCTGAAAGATCGGCTCCGCCGGCGCTATCCGCCGGCAGAGCCGACGCCATCCCTTAACCGCCGTCAGGAGGGGTCACGGAGGTCGAGCCACCGATGCCGCGCCGCAGACCTTTGAATCCAGCGCCGCGCAGGGCTCTGAGAGAGGCGCCGAAGTCGTTCCCCGCGGAGGGTCACCGCTCGGGCGATACTGGACTTGCGCAGCAAGCCCAGCTTGTAGAGCTGGTCACGTGTCAACGGGACAGGCAGGGCGATACTGGACTTGCGCAGCAAGCCCAGCTTGCCATTGTGGTCGCCCTTCGGGCGACAAGTTGGGCGATACTGGACTTGCGCAGCAAGCCCA
>CAYPYM010000873.1:0-1607 GCA_964414435.1 uncultured Ignavibacteriales bacterium
GGGGGTCCATGAATTTGCCGAAGCCGGTGATGATGCCGTATTTGCGGGCGTAGTAGCCGTCGGCCATGTCGGTCAGGGCGGCGATAACGAACAGGCCGAGCGCGATCATCTTCATGTAGTAGCTGTCCAACAGGAAGAAGTACATGAAGATAGGGGCGATAATCACCCGCAGCAGGGTCAGCTTGTTCGGCGTATTCATGGATGTAAAAGGTACGGGCGGCGGGGCGGGGTGTCAATCTCGATTTGGCGCCCTTCGGGTGTCTCTCTCGGGCGCGCATCGAGCAACCCCGCCCAACGGGTCGGTTGCGCGAGGGGACTTGACCTGTTATATTGGCACAGTGGCAAACGCGGGCCGGGAGCACTACCTGCCGCTCACATCGCTATAGTCCAGTCCCAACAGGCAGGTCACCTGACCGCAATCACGGGTATCGAGCACACTCACCTTGATTTGCTTCTCGGCTTTTGACCGGGACCCGATCGCACTCGCTGACAAAATGAATTCCCTTCTGAGGGCTGCCGGGCACTGACCTCAGGCGCCACGGGGACCGGCCTGCGCCGGATTTCGACGCTGGGAGTTTGCCACCGACATCGAGGAGTGTCGCCGTGCCGCTCGGATCCAGGAAGTTGTGACGGGCCCGCCGTGGGGACATACAATCATAAATGCGATCCCCACCGACCGACCCCTTCGCACGGCGGGTTTCCGCGCGCAATGCGGTCGATATCGGCTTAGCTTCGACCGGCGCGGGGCGTGCCTTTACGGACGAAGAAATGCAGTTGCTTCAAGTGACATAGGAAATCCTGAGACAAAGGAGACAGGGCTATGCCGGACACGTCACGAATCAAGTCAGGCTTCGATGCCGAGTTGCAGCTCGGCGGGCCGTGGTTTCTCACCGCTATCCAGGCGCTCGCGGACAACAATGTCATCGAGTTGCCCGGTGGGATCACCATCACCGAGGTCCGGGTTATTGACGACCCCAACTGGGATCTCGAATTGGACACAGCTATCGGCTTTACCGTTAAGGCAAGTGTCGAGGTTAGCGGCGACAAGATCGTGTTTACCACCGACCAGGGTGGCGAC
This sequence comes from uncultured Ignavibacteriales bacterium, assembly GCA_964414435.1. Lineage (GTDB taxonomy): Bacteria > Zixibacteria > MSB-5A5 > GN15 > FEB-12 > JAGNLV01. The sequence continues at coordinate 1,079 of CAYPYM010000873.1, forward strand.
CCGTTTGAGATTGACCTGCCGAGCTTCGGGGGGTTGGCCGCACCGCCGACCCTGAAAAAGGTCATTGGGACCGATGGGTATCAGAATGTCATGAGTCTGCTGCTCAATATGGATATCCGCGCCAGCGCCCAGAACCAGGATCCCCTGCCCGCCGGAGAATACCTGGAACGCGGCGACCCCGACAGTGCGCTCTCGTTCCTGCCGGACGGGCAGCACATCGCCCTCGGGCTGGCGAGGCAATCATTCAAGCGTTTCGCCAACGACATCTGGCACACCCGGCTTCGCGCCGACGACGGCTCGCATCCGTTACCGTCGCCGGACGAGGAAAAAATCGGTGACTGGAAGAAAGTAAAAGTCTCCGTCACCCAGGAGCGGATAAAATTCACCCTCGAAGGCGAGGTGCCGATCGACCTCTGGCCCGACGCCGATGTCACGCTGGAATTGGAGCTCAAGCCCAAACTGGTGGACGGCAAGCTGACCTTCTCCATCGACACTGACCTCGACGTAGACACCGGCTTCTGGGGTGATG
>CAYPYM010000874.1:0-1604 GCA_964414435.1 uncultured Ignavibacteriales bacterium
GACCTCGAGCAGCTCGGCCAGCTTGGCGCCGATCACCAGATCGTGGGGATCGTCGCCTTTGAAGTAATCCCCTTTGATCATCTGGTTATCCATTTCGGAGAGGTACTTCTCGGTTGACGGGTCGACCCCGACCAGCTGGATCGAGCTGACATTCGAGGGCGACGCCAGCATGCCGAACGCCAGCACGCGCGGCGTGTAGCGGCTCACCAGCGGATCGTGAGCGAGGCTGTCGAGCACAGTCGGGAGGTTCATCACCGTCTGGTCGATATCGAGCGATTCACGGTACCCTTTGCGTGTGATCTGCCCCTCGCCGAGAAACGACCCGGTTGCGGAGTCGATCATGTTCTCCTTCATGCCCAGTTGAATGGCGTCGACAAACATCAGGGCGGCGAGGCCCAGCGCGACGGCGGTGCCGGCGATCAGGGTGCGGCGCTTGTTGCGGAGCACGTTGCGCCAGGCCAGCTTTATGTACAGGTTCCACTTCATACTTCCATCCTCAATGCACCCGCATCGCTTTGGCCGGCGCGGTGTGAGCGGCCCGGAGCGCCGGGAAAATGCTGACCAGCACGGCCGCGGCAACGACCGTTGCGGCCGGAATAAGATAGCTGCGGAGATTAATCTCGGCGTACATGGTTGAGAATTTCACGCCGCCGTAGGTGAACTCACCGAAGTTCAGTCCGTGCACACTCAGGTAATAGTTGGCGCCGAGCGCCACGACTGTCCCGGCTGCCGCCGACAGGAGCGCCATAACGGCCACTTCGTACATCACCAGGCGCGAGACCAGCGCCGGACTGGCGCCGATCGCCCGCAGGACGCCGAATTCGCGCGTGCGTTCGAGCACGGTCATCAGCACCGTGTTGAGCACACCGACCGCGACGATAAGAATCACCACGAACAGCGAAACCCACGTCCCCTGGCGGTCGGCCTGCATGGCACGGTAGAAACTGGCGGCGAAAACCTGCCACGGCACGACCGACAGTTTCGGGTTGTCGATTTTTTTTGCGATCGCCTCGGTGGTGCGTTCGACCGCGTCGAGATTGTCGGTTACGATAGCGATCTCGTGCACCTGCCCGGGTAGAACCAGCAGGCTTTGCGCTTCCGAGAGCGTAAGATACACCGCCGTCCGGTCATTGATGAGGTTCTCGGTCTTGGCGATCCCGACGATATCGTAGATATCGTTGGCAATCGAACCGTCGGCCCCTTGCGAGACAACCACGAGACTGTCGCCGATCGTGGCGCTGAGCGCCTCGGCCAGTCCGGTGCCGAGGATAACCTCGCGGCCGTCATCTTCCTTAAACATGCGGCCCTCGACTATCTTCTTATCGAAGCGGGTCGTCTCGGTTTCGCGCACCGGGTCGAGGCCGACGAGTCGGACACCGCCGCTCTTTTCGCCGACCGAGGCGAGCCCGGCGGCGTAGATGCGGGGCGTCCAATCCGTCACCCCGGGCACTTCGGCGCTTTCCCTGCCGACCTTCCGGTAGTCCGAGATCGTGTTATATATAGTGGGGCGGTCGAGATATCCCTGGCCGTGGATCTGGATCTGGCCGAGCTGGTTGCGCGTGAACAGATCGATCACGGTATTGTACGCGCCGTCGGACCAGGCG
>CAYPYM010000875.1:0-1604 GCA_964414435.1 uncultured Ignavibacteriales bacterium
GCTTTGAGATACGGAATACCGGGAAGATACCTGAAGAGAATATCGAACAGATCAGGATGGGTGAAGTGAAAGGGCGCGGGCTGAATATCATCTACCGTTTTATCCAGGGAATCCACGGTCAACTTGAGGTTTTCACGGATGATAATTCGACGACCTTCCGTATCATGATCCCGCTTCATACATAACCTTTCATGCCGGAAGACCTGCCGAAGTTAATCTCGAAAAAGACCGTATACGAGGGGAAATTTCTCAGGTTTGTTCTGGACAGGTATCTGGATTCATCCGGTACCGAAAGAGAATGGGAGTCTTTTGAAAGGACCAACTGCAAAGGGATTGTTGTCATTGTTCCGGTCACCAGGGAAAAAGAATTCATCCTCATAAAACAGTTCAGACCTCCTGTCAACAGGCATGTCATTGAATTCCCCGCCGGCCTCAATGATAAGGGAGAATCACTCGCGGATGCTGCAAGGCGGGAATTGATTGAGGAGACCGGTTATCATGCACAGGAAATGATTTTCCTTGCAGAAGGGCCTGCATCTTCAGGGGCTTCGGGAGATATCCTTACCGCGTTCCTCGCAAAAGGGATTGAGTTTCAGGGCATCGGGGACAGGGACGAAACCGAAGAGATTGAAGTAATAAAGGTCCCTTTTTCTGATGTTGCGTCAAGACTGTCCTCACTGAGTCTGGAAGGCAACGCCATAGATTTAAAGATTTACGGACTTTTAGAGCTTGCCAAAAAGCACTTACCGTTTGAATAATCAGCAGGACTTCTTTTACAATACAATACTCGTATGAAACCCGCAGACGCGTTTCGATATCTGTATGAGAAAAAAGTTCCTCTCATCATCTCTTTTCCGGTTGAGGAAGAAAAGGGCCATTTTATTACCGCCAGGGGGCTGTGTTACATAGAAAAAATATACGGGACTTCGAAAGCAATCCTGGGGAAATTCTCTCCATACCGCTCACTCTCCGGCATCAGGAACAGCGGCGGATTTCATGCGCATTTTGAGATAAACGGGAAATCCTACGGCTGTTGTGTCGATGACATTATTGCTGAAAGCAAAAAAATTATCGCTGCAATCCCCGAAACCATGTATCCCTATCAGCGCCGTTATCTCCGCATCGAACCTTCCTCAAAAGCTCCCGTCACCCTTTATCTGTTTTCGCCCCAGTATGGCACGGTATCACTGACAGTAAAAGATGTCTCAGAGCATGGAGTAGGGTTCCTGTCTCATATCGTGCTGAATATCGATGACAACATGATATGCGGCCTCAACCTGCCGCTCCAGGAAGAGACTTTTATTCTGTCTAAGGCCTGCGTTGTCGCTGCCCAGGCAGCCCCGTACTGCCCTCCCCCGGCGAATACAAACGCAGGGAGGAGGATGATGTCAAATGCGATATCCCCGGATACTGTTTTCTATGGCCTTGAGTTGTTCCCTCATTCCACGGATGAGAACAAGATCAGGATGTATATTATGCAGCGGGAAATCGAGATAAGAAAGCTGTTGCAGGAACTGTAACAAATACTGTTACTTTGCACTGATCCGCATAAATTTTCTTTTGCCTACCTTGAACAAATAATCCCCCGGTCCGAGTTTTTCATC
>CAYPYM010000876.1:0-1603 GCA_964414435.1 uncultured Ignavibacteriales bacterium
CCGGTCCCCATTTTATTCTCCCCGCCAATCACCGCAGAAATTGAACATGTTACGCGGGTATTCCCGTATCAAATCAACACCGATTTTCGCGGATAAGCACAAAGAACGAAAAACAGAACCATCCCAATTATGCCTTGCCATTATATTTCAACGTGTTATAATGTAATTTAACGAAGTCTAAAAGTCCTGAAGCGATCGTAATTACCATGCCTGATATGCAGAAAATACCCATCCTCGGCATTTCACTGTACGCCGGACCGCTTGCCGATGGACCTGGGGAGCGCGCGTTTCACCGGATTGGTGATGCACGCGCACGACCGGCTCTGCGAGCACCTCGGATTCGGAGAGACCGGGGAGCTGATCGACACCATGCAGCAGCTCTACGAAGTGGACGAGCGCGTGATGGAGCATCTCGACGTGGACGCGCGTTCGATCTCACTGGGTCCTCCGGACGCCGGCGGCGACGTGATGCTGCCCGACGGCCGCCACAAGGACGAGTGGGGCGTGGTCCGCGTGCGCCCGCCGGGCTGCTACTACTACGAGCTGAACGAGTGCCCGCTGGCCGGGCAGATCACCGCGACGGATATCGCCCGCTACCCGATGCCGGACCCGACCGACCCTGGACGCTTTCGCGGACTGCGGGAGCGGGCGCGGCAATTGCGTGACAAGACCGACTACGCGGTGATGTTCAACGCACGCTACCATCTGGTGCACCAGACGCAGTACCTGCGAGGCTTCGAGGATTGGTACTGCGACCTGGCGGGCGATCCGGAGCTGTTCGCCAGCTTGATGGAGGCGGTGCTCGAGAACTTGCTGGAGATGAACCGGCGGGCGCTCGCCGAATTGGGAGACCTCATCGACATCGTCGCCATGGGAGACGACGTCGGGTTGCAGGATCGTCCGGTGTGCTCGGTGCCGATGTACCAGAGCATGATCCGGCCGTTTCAGGAGCGCGTGGTGGAGCAGATCCGCGAGCACACCCGGGCGAAGATTCTGTACCACACCTGCGGCAGCGTCTACGCTTACATCAATGACTTCATCGAGATTGGCATCGACGCCCTGAACCCGGTCCAGGTGAGCGCGAAGAACATGGAGCCGGCAAGGTTGAAGCGGGAGTTCGGCGACAGGATCACGTTTTGGGGAGGCATCGACACGCAGCGTCTGCTACCGCTTGGAAGCCCCGAGGAGGTGGCGGCCGAGGTGCGGAGGATGTTCGAGATCATGGGCGCGGGTGGCGGATGGGTGCTGGCCGCGGTGCACAACATCCAGCCGGACGTGCCGCCGGAGAACATTCTCGCCATGTTCGAAGCCGGAAGGGAATGCGTCTACACGGGCGTCGCGGCGTGAATCTTAGTGCCTCGCGTCAAGGACGCGCCGGAAAGCAGCGATGTGGTCAGGCGTGGTCCCGCAGCAGCCGCCGACAATCGCCGCTCCCGCCTCGATCAGGGCGTCAATGCCGCCCGCCATTTCCTCGGGCGTCTCTTTGTAGACCACGCGCCCGTCGACGACCGCGGGCTTGCCGGCGTTGGGCTGCGCCATGACGGGCAAAGCGCACGCCGCGCGATAATGTTCGACGATCTCCGCTGCGCGATGCACGTCGATT
>CAYPYM010000877.1:0-1599 GCA_964414435.1 uncultured Ignavibacteriales bacterium
CCGGATTATTCACGGTCCGTCTGTAACGACGGCCTCGTTGCGGCGTTAATTCTGGTAATCACACCCAATTAACTCTTGGCACGGAGGCCGTCGATGAATCCGCAGACTGTTGAAGTGAATAACGAGCAGGTCGCTGCCCAGTTGCACTTTGACTTTCTCCGACAAACGCCCATCGTTGTCCAGCCGTCGGCGGGGCAGATTAGCTCCGATGCCGGTCTGCTGCCGATCCGGCAATTTGATGCCCGCTGGAACTACACGGGGCGCATGGCCGCGTGCCTGAGCGATCCGGCGCCGGGCCGCGGTCAGTCGCTGGTCTCGATGCTCCGCCAGCGGATCTACGGGGTGCTCGCGGGGTACGAGGACTGCAACGACCACGATACGCTGCGTGACGATCCGATTTTCAAACTCATCGCGGGGCGTTTGCCCGAGGACGACGCTTTGGCCAGCCAGCCGACGCTCTCGCGCTTTGAGAATCTGGCCACGCCGCAGGTCCTCCTCAAGCTCATCGACTTTACCATCGCTACCGGCATCGAGCGGCTCCAGGAGCACCACGGCGGCAAGCTGCCGGCGAAGATCACCCTGGACCTCGACGCCACCGACGATCCCACGCACGGCCAGCAGCAGCTCACCTTTTATCATGGATACTTCGAGCAGTACCAATACTTTCCATTGATCATCAGCGAGCCGGTCACCAAGCATGTCTTTCTGGCGTGGCTAAGACCCGGCACGGTGCATGCCTCGCTGGGCGCCACCGACGATCTCAAGCGTGTGGTGGGCGCCCTGCGAAAAGAGCGTCCGGACATCATCATCGAGGTGCGTGCCGACGCGGGCTTCGGCCTGCCGGAGATGTACGAGTTCTGCGAGCAAAACGGCCTGCTTTACACCCTGGGCTTCTCCAGCAACACCCGTCTGAAAAAGCTCACCGCGCCGCTGATGCGGCAGGCCGTGGAGCAATACGAAAAGACTGGCGAGAAGCAGCGGCTCTTTGAGACCTTCTCCTACCAGTGCGAGTCCTGGGACAAACCCCGCCAGGTGATCGCCAAGGCCGAATGCCACAAGGAAGGCACCAACCTGCGGTTTGTGGTCACCAACCACCCCAACGTGAGCACGCCTGAGGACGGCCGGCGGGAGTACGACCACTATATCTTGCGCGGCGAGAGCGAGCAGCGAATGGATGAGCTCAAAACCGGCCTGAAAATGGACCGCCTCTCCTGCCACCGCTTCGTCGCCAACTTCTTCCGCTTACTCGAACACGTGGCGGCGATGAACCTGCTCAACGCACAGCGCGACTGCCCGGACCTGCCTGAGGTAGTACGCAAAGGCCAGCCCTGCACCTGGCGGACCCTGGTCATCAAGGTTGCCGCGAAGGTGGTCCAGAGCACGCGTCGGGTGCTGGTGGAACTGGCCGGCAACTGGCCCTGGTGGCCGATCTATCAAGCCGTCGCCATGCGATCGACTCACTTCTCCTCGACGGCCTGATCCCGTGACAACCCGAAGGGTCCATGGGGGTAAGGGGGCATTTCGCGCCGACTCAGGCAAAATCGCGACCAGCTCCCTGGTCCTCCGCCGACAACGCCCGGCAGACCTGAAATCGAATCA
>CAYPYM010000878.1:0-1598 GCA_964414435.1 uncultured Ignavibacteriales bacterium
GTGAAAGAGAACGATGGCTGACAGAAACGTTGAAAAAAGGAAGCGGGCCGAGCGTCGCCGTCGGCGCGTGCGCGGTCGCATCATCGGCACCGCCGAACGCCCCCGTCTGACGGTGGCCAAGTCGCTCAAAAACGTCTTCGTCCAGATTATCGACGACGTCAACGCGGTGACCATTGTCGCCGCGGCGACCAACTCCAAAAGCGTCGCCGCCGAGGTCACCGACAAGATGACCAAGGTGGAGGCGGCCAAAAAGGTCGGCGAGATCGTCGCCGCCGAGGCGAAGGCGAAGGGGATCGAATCGGTCGTGTTCGACCGGAACCAGTACCGCTACCACGGACGCATCAAGGCGGTGGCCGAGGGCGCCCGGTCCGGCGGACTGAAACTGTAGCAAAAAGTTGTTCAGGTGGATATAGAAGAGGTGCGAATTGGCGCGTTTTGAAATGGATAACCTCGAAATGGAGGAAAAGGTCATCTCGGTAAAACGAGTGGCCAAGGTCGTGAAGGGCGGCCGGCGATTCTCCTTCACCGCCCTCGTCGCCGTCGGCGACAAGAACGGCAAGGTCGGAATCGGTCACGGCAAGGCGCCCGAAGTCTCCGATGCGATCCGCAAGGGGACCGAGGCGGCCCGCCGCAACATGACCTCCGTAAACCTGCTGAAGGGAACCATCCCGCATCGGATCGACGGCGAATTCGGGGCGACCCGGGTCGTCATGCGGCCGGCCTCGCCCGGTACCGGCGTGATCGCCGGCGGCGCCGTGCGCGCCGTGCTCGAGTCGCTCGGCGTGCAGGACATCCTGGCCAAGACGCTCGGCAGCCGCAACCCGTACAACATGGTCAAGGCGACCATGAACGGGCTCGAGGCGCTGCAGACGCGCGAGCAGGAACTCAAGGCGCGTCAGGCCGACTAAGGCGCGACCATAAAGGAATGATGACTGCCATGGCGAAAGTGAAAATTACGCAGATCAGGAGCACGATCGACCGGAAAGAGCCCCAGAAGCGCACCATCAAGGCGCTCGGCCTGGGCAAACTCCACCGCAGCGTCGTGCACAACGACACGCCGCAGATCCGCGGCATGATTCGCGCGGTCAGCCACCTGGTAACCGTGGAAGAGATCGACTAAAGATAGAGGCCAAGATGGAACTGCATACGCTCAAACCGCCGCAGGGCGCCAGGAAGACCCGCAAGCGGGTCGGACGCGGCTCGGGAAGCGGCCTGGGAAAAACCTCGGGCCGGGGCCACAAGGGTGCCGGCCAGCGCTCCGGTTTCAAGCAGAACGCCTGGCGTGAAGGCGGCCAGATGCCCCTCGCGCGGCGGCTCCCCAAATTCGGGTTCACCAACATCTTCAAGAAAAACTTCCAGGTCATTAACGTGGCCGACCTGGCCCGCCTGGACGCCGGTGAAGTGACCCCCGAAACGCTCAAGCTCGCCGGAATTATCCACCGGACCGACGTGCCCCTCAAGGTGCTCGGCAACGGTACCATTGAAAAGGCGTACACGGTGAAAGCCGCGGCGTTCAGCAAGTCCGCCGTGAGCAAGCTCGAAGCGGCCGGAGGAAAAGCCGAGGTGATCTAGTGCTTAATTCATTCGCGTCAATCTTC
>CAYPYM010000879.1:0-1596 GCA_964414435.1 uncultured Ignavibacteriales bacterium
CCGCATCGCCGCGCAGGTGATGGCTGAAGTTTTACAGATCACCACCGAGAACCTGGAGCGGGGGGAAGAGGTCATCATCGAAAGCGCCATCACCGAGGGGGTGAGGGTCAAGCCGGGGGTCGAGCCGGGCGGCAATCCGACCATCGCGGTCGGCGCCCTCTACGGCAAGGAACAGCACCGCGCCCACTACGGGATGGATGTGGGACGCAATGTCGCCCTGCTCTCGATGGGCAACGACGTTATCGACGGCACGACCAAGTCGGTCAAGGGACTGCACTCGAGCATGACCTGTCTCTTCCTGATCGAATCGCAGGTCAAGCGGCATCTGCCCGATATCTACGTCCAGCGCTGGATGGCCGGTGCGCATTTCAGCGAATTCAACCCGCGCGAGGCGTCGCTGCTCGACGCCGCCCGGGCGATCGCCGATTCCTACGGTCACTCCGACCTGAAACAGCTCAGCTCGTTCTTCATCGACCGCCGCCGCCACTACCCGGCGATGGATGCGCTCAACAAAGCCGGTGTGGCGATCCCGTTCGACTCCGACGGCGACCTGTTCCCGTCGCTGGTGCTCGGTCTCGACGGCGTGACGTTCCCCAACGGCCGCCCGCTCAATTCGATGATCGGTGAAATCGGCGGCTCGGCCGAATGGGTTGTCGGCGCCCTCCCGCTCCTCTGGCGCGGGGGACAGGCGATCGGCATGCTCACCAGCCACTCCTCGCTGACCCGGCGCGAGACCAGCCCGGAGGAACTCTGGAACGGCCGCTTCCACTACACCGAGGAAGAGCTGATCATGATCCAGGACGCCCGCTTCCAGCAGAAACCGTACTTCTCGGTCAAGGACATCATCGAGAATCCGTACGCCGGGGGCATCAGCGCGTTCGGCGGCATCACCGACAACATCTACCTGCCCTTCATGAAGGGCGTGAGATACGACGCCGACACCGGCATGATCTCGGTCTGGACGCTCGTGATTACGTCGCTCGGCCTCACCGAGGTATGGGAGATGACTTTCAAGTGCCGGACCTCGCTGGAGCGCACCCGCACCCTGATGGGATCGCCCAAAATCGAACTGGACAAACTCCATGGAGGCGATCTGGAGAAGGCGATCGGCCGGATGATCGACAACCCCGAACACGAACGCCGCTACCGGATCTTCTTCAACAACGAATACTACCCGGCGCTTATCCCGGTGCGCGACAAGGTGGCGCTGCTGAGTCAGGCGCTCGAAGGCCTGATCGGGCGCGGTGCGCTCGACGAGCACGATCGCGAGATTGTGGAGATCACGTCCCGGCTCGCCCCGCAGTGGTGGGTCGATAACGGGCGGTAGGACCCTTGCTCCGCAACCAACAGAATCAACCGGTGCGAACTGCGAGAGCGTTCCTCGCGGGACTCGACGACCGCAGGCCTGTCTTCTGTCGCCAATTCAAGCATTTCGGATGATTGGGAGGGAACAGTCGCTACCGCAGTTCGTTCATCGCCTGCCATTCCGATGGCCGCAAGCCGGCTGTCGATCATGGATGGGCCCGGTGGCGACACCTGGAACAGTTCGCCATCAAGTACTTTCATGCCGTCCAAAGCCGCCTGGTTGTTCGGATT
>CAYPYM010000880.1:0-1594 GCA_964414435.1 uncultured Ignavibacteriales bacterium
CTGCACATCCGCGTCAGGACCCGACATAAGTGCCAACGCGTGCCACATCCTCTCGCGGAAGCCCATCTCGCGCTCATCGCCTTGCCACTTCCCGTTGGCGTCAATCACCTCTCTCAAGTGTTCACGATAGGTCGCAAGGAAACGCTCCCTGCGCTCGTCCTGAGCGCGTTGACTCTGATCCGATTCGCTCTGCAATGCCTTTCTCCTTCCGCGGGCGTGGCCTGGATTGGCGCACGCCTCAGATTCGGATACACTTGAAGTACTATGAGTTCGACAACAAAGCAATCCCTGGGCGCCGCTCTGGCTGCAAACGGCGCTTCGCCGACCGTTGAGGTCTACCCCGAAGAGATGTTCCACTGGCCGATCATTACGGCCGAGGACGAAGCGGCTGTGCTGCAGGTTCTCCGTGACGGCTCGATGAGTGGAACGGATATCACGAAGAAGTTCGAAAATGAGTTCGCCCGCTGGATCGGAACTGATTTTGCGCTGGGTGTCTGCAACGGTACGGCAGCGCTTCTGGCCGCTATGTGGGCGTGCGATGTCGGCGCGGGAGACGAGATCATCTGCCCGAGCATGACCTATTGGGCAAGCGCGCTTCCTGCACTCATGCTCGGCGCTACGGTGAATTTCGCTGACATCGACCCAACCACCCTCTGCATCGACCCGGAAGATATCGAGCACCGCATTTCCGACCGTACCCGGGCAATCGTCGTGGTTCATTATACGGGTCACCCGTGCGAGATGGATCGAATCATGGACATTGCACGTCGCCACCGCGTAAGAGTGATCGAGGATGTATCCCATGCCCATGGGGCGCTGTTTCACGGCCGGAAGGTCGGCACCTTCGGTGACATCGCCGCCATGAGCATGATGTCCGGCAAGAGCTTTCCGATTGGCGAAGGCGGGATGATCGTCACCTCCGAGCGCCATCTCTTCGAACGGTGCGTAGCCTTCGGTCACTATGAGCGAACGGGGCTGCCGAGTCGCTTCAATCCGGCGGATGATGAGATTCATGATCCGGAATTGCGACGCTTCGCAGGCATCCCCCTCGGCGGGGTGAAGCACAGGATGAACCAGATGTGCTCGACGCTCGGACGGACACAGCTTGCGGCATTTGACGCCCGCTCAGCGGAGATCAGGAAAGCAATGAACTACTTCTGGGACCAGCTCGAGGGTACGCCGGGGCTGCATCCTCACCGGGTCGACGAGAGCACGGGCAGCACGATGGGCGGCTGGTACTATCCTCAGGGTCTCTACAGAGCTGCCGAGTTAGGAGGACTACCTGCGGCCGACTTCTGTGCTGCGGTCAGGGCAGAAGGATTCCCCGGGTGCGGTCCGGGAGGCAATAATCCTCTGCATATTCACCCGGTGTTCCACGAGGCGGACATCTTTCACATGGGAAAGCCGACGGTTCTGGCGTTTGGTCAGCGCGACGTGCGACAGGGTCCCGGGTCTCTCCCCGTTTCCGAGGAGATCCGCAACACGACAGTCACGGTGCCCTGGTTCAAGCATTTCCGAAAAGAAGTCATCGACCGGTTCGCTCTCGCCTTCCGGAAAGTCGCAGAACATGCCGACGAGGTGCCGAGAGCTCAGG
>CAYPYM010000881.1:0-1588 GCA_964414435.1 uncultured Ignavibacteriales bacterium
AAAATAATAAAATTGTATTTGCACCAAATTCTACAGGCGGATTATACTTGGTTTCGGCTAACGGGGGCAGTCCTTATGAGATAGTAAAGCAGGATAAAACAATTAAGGACCAGAGCCTTCGTTTTCCTTTTTTTCTTCCTGATGGGGAACATTTTATCTATAGCGTCCAGAATTTATTTTCTGGACCAAGCCCGGATGATTTGGTTAAGGTTGGATCAATTAATTCCGATGTTAATGTTAACATATTTCCAGGTTCAACAAATACCGAATACTCAGACGGAAAAATATTTTATTTAAGGCAGGGTACATTAATGTGCCAGGGGTTTGATGCTGATAACTTCAAGCTGAAAGATGACATTCAATCTGTTTCACCCAACATTTATTATTTTGCTCCGAGAATTAAGGGGGCTTTTTCAGTTTCACAATCGGGCAATCTTGTTTACCAAAGCAACAATCAAATAATTAATAAAGTTGGCTTTGTTGACAGAAACGGAAATTCTAAGGAAATATTATTTGAAAAATCAATTTATAATTCTGCAAGGATATCTCCGGATAATACAAAAATAGCATTTGACGAATTGGATAATGAATCGAAAAACTCCAATATATGGCAATATGACATTTTAAGAAAAATTATGTCAAGGGTTTCTTACAATCCGAATTTTAGATATTCACCGGTTTGGTCACCCGATAGTAAAAAAATTGCATTTTATGATAATCGCAACAAGTTTGGAGACATCTATGTTAAAAATGCGGACGGAACAGGAGATGATACCCTGTTATATAAATCCGATTACAGGAAAATACCAGCCGATTGGTCATCTGATGGGAATTATTTGTTTTTCGATATTGATAATGTAGGTACTAAATTCGATATAGATGTTTTAAAACTAAAAAATAAGAGCGCTAGTGTTTTTCTTAATAGCAATTTTAATGAACACTGCATTGGACTCTCTAAAGATATGAAATGGATTTTGTATTCGAGCAATGAATCAGGAAGTGCCCAGGCATATGTTCGCCCCTTTTCTAAAGGCACCGGAAGATGGCAGATAACAACTAATGGTGTGTTATGGGCGGGATGGGATAATAGTGGCAGGAGCATTTATTATCTATCGGGTGATTATAATATGAGTGAGGTAAGTGTAAATAGTTCAGGACAGTCATTGAATCCGGATTTGCCGCATTATCTTTTCAATATTGCTGAACAGGGAATTAGCAGAGTTTTCGATATTACAAAGGACAATAAATATTTTCTTGTCGAATTTACTTCTACTCAGCAGACACTCCCTCCTTTAACTTATATACAAAATTGGCAGGGATTAATTAATGAAGGTAAAAAATGATCGGCGAAAGTATAAATTTTACGGAGGTAGGTGATGAAACAGGAACAAATAAGTAGTTCAGATAAATTAACTGCTGCAAAAACAATTCTTCTGACCATCGTATCAATATTCTTTTGTACCATCATAGCGGTTCATGCCCAGGATAAAAAAGAACATAATTCTGCAGGCTCGAAATTTATCCCTGACAGCCTGCTGATTACTAAACCGGAAAAAGTTACAACATCAGGAATAGTTACTGTAGAAGG
>CAYPYM010000882.1:0-1587 GCA_964414435.1 uncultured Ignavibacteriales bacterium
GATCCCGCCGGAGGCGTAGAGGCGGGCATCCCACATGACCGGCAGCACATGGCCGTAGGCGAGGTAGCCGGCCCGGAAGAGCAGGGCGATCAGGAGGATGATATAGACGTTGCGGCGCCAGGCGGCATCATGCATGACAGTATCCGCTCGGGTTGATAGCGTTTATCGGCGGTCGGCCGACCCGATTCCGGCCGATCAGACTGTTTGCGGAGGCAGTTCCTCCATCTCGGTCTCGGTAGCCTCCTCCTCCAGGCGTTTGAGCGAGAGGTGTTCCTTGCGGAGGAAGTAGAAGCCCATCAGCGTCACCACGATATACTGGGCGGCATGAAGCACCAGCGCGCAGGACAGGGCGGCTTCGCGTCCGACGCCGTAGTGCATGAGTGACCAGACCGCTCCGGCGTGGTAGACCCCGACATAGCCGGGCGACGACGGCACGAGGATCGAGATCGAGACGACCACGAGCACGACGTAGGCGGCGTCGAGCGGGAGATCCAGGCCGAACGCCTTGAAGACGAAGATGTTGGAGAAACCCATGAGGAGCCAGATGAGCATGGTCTGGAAACCGACGGAGGCGACGCTTTTGTAATTGGTGAGGAACTCCAGTCCGCGCGAAAACTTGATGACGACGCCTTCGAGCGTCTGCTTGAACGTGTCGGGCACGAAGAACAAATAGCGGGTAAGCAGCCGTCCGGCCTGCGACGGTTTCATCGCGAGCGCCACCATAAGGACAATCCCGATCAGGGCAATGGCGATCGCGATCATGAGGCCGCGCTGCATGTCTTCGTCGAGCGACAGGTGCGAGAAATACAGCACGCCGCCGAAAATGAGGAGCAGGGCGACGAGGTCGAAGACCATCCGCTCGACAAAAATCGTGGCGAGTGAAGCCGATTTGGTGACCGCCTTGTCGCGGGCGGAGAGGGCGTAGGCGCGGACAAACTCGCCGAGGCGGAGCGGCAGGACGTTGTTGGCCATGAAGCCGATGCAGGTGGCCGAGAGGAGGTGGCGGAACTCGACGCGCTTGATCGGCGCCACCATGGCGCGCCAGCGGAGCGCCCGCTGGTACATGGTGACGACGATCATGACGATATTCGGGATCAGCCACCAGTAGTTGGCATCCCTGAGGGCGCCGACCAGCTCGCTGAAATTGATGTTGCGGAACAGCGCCCAGATGAGCACAGCCGAGATGCCGATCCCGACCAGAATATAGATGAGCCGTTTCGTCCGCGAGGTCATGCTGTCTTTCCTGCTACTCTACGCACCAGTGTGTCGAATTCCCGGGCGGCGTCGTCCCAGTTGAATCGGGCGGCCCATTCGAGGGCACCGCGTTCAAGTTGGTGGCGCAGGTCGGGGTTGGTCAAGATAGAAATGAGCCGTTCGGCAAGGGCGTCGATATCGCCGTAGGGATACAGGTAGCCAGTGATGCCGTCGCGGACGGAGTCGCGCAGGCCGGCGGAATCGGCTGCCACGGCGACGGTGCCGACCGAATTGGCCTCGATATTGGTCAACCCCCAGCCTTCCTTCAGCGACGGCAGTACGGCGACATGGGCGCGGCGCATGCGGTCGACCTTGTCCTCGACGGTGACGTAA
>CAYPYM010000883.1:0-1573 GCA_964414435.1 uncultured Ignavibacteriales bacterium
ACTTAACGCCGTTCTAAATAAGGTTAAGGTGACACCTTTGGCGGCGGAAAGCTTTGGCGTTCGCTCCATGTGCACGCTGGTAGAAACTCCTGACATTTCTGTGCTTTTGGATGGAGGAATCTCACTGGCCTCTTACCGCTTCAGCTTGCCGCCGCATCCCGTCGAATTCCAAACCATCGCTCGTCTACGTCAATCCATTGCGGAAGCCGCCGACAAAGCAACAGTAACCACAATTAGTCACTACCACTTCGACCACCACACCCCCTCCTTTGAAGACTGGGTCGTCAACTGGACCCAAGACAGCGAAACAGCACGTCAAATCTACCAAAACAAAACCGTCCTTGCCAAAAATTCGAAAGAAAACATCAACGCCAGCCAACGCCAACGCGCCTGGATGTTCCAGAAAACAGGCGGTAAACACGCCAAAACCGTTGAAGTGGCTGATGGCAAAACTTTTGAGTATGGAAAAACGGTTTTGCGGTTTTCTGAGGCTGTTGCTCATGGCTCTGAAGATTCAATGCTGGGCTGGGTTATAATGGTAACTGTCCAATTTGTGGATGAGAGGTTCATGTTTGCCCCCGACATTCAAGGTCCAATGTCCACTCATACACTTGATTTGATTTTAGCAGAGAAGCCAACGACGATTTTGCTCGGGGGCCCACCGATTTATCTTGAAGGTTTCCGCGTTGAGACGACGCAATTGGAACAAGGGTTGCGTAATCTGGATCGTATCGTTGAAGCAGTGCCCTTGGTAATTTTGGAGCATCATGCGTTAAGGGATGAATCATGGAAACCCAAATTGGAAGCGGTTTTTCAAAAAGGATCCCAGTTAGGGCACAGAATTGTGACTGCTGCAGAATACGCTGGCAAAGAAAATTTGTTCCTCGAATCCAAGCGAAAACAACTCTACCGCGAGCAACCGCCCAAAGACGAGTTTAAGCAGTGGATGAAAACGCTCAATAACAAAAAAATCTCAAAGCCACCCATCTAATTGTTAAATCATCTGGAAAAGAAATAAACAAATTAAACAAAAATTAGCCTTCGATTTTTGTATTATCCTTGGCGCCTTTGCCGCTCCGTTAATCTTTATGGAATTTCGCGTTCACTTCCCTTTATGCTCATATCTAACCGTAAAACTTATCGTTGGTTTGAACCCTGAAAAATGGAATCCTAACAATTAGAGCTGCAATATTCTTTTTATTTTAAATACTAATTATTACGAAGTAAATAGGTATATCCGTAAGAGATTTACCATTTTTGTTTTCTATTATCCTTTGAGACTATTCTTGGCTTTAACATCACCTGTGCCTTCGTTAGGTCCAAAGGTGTGTTTATAGTAAAGAAAGTCTTCAAATCAGGATCTAATTGTTCTATGACCATGGTGGAAATGTAGCGTACTCCATGCAATCTATCCACCATTGCTTCAACGTCCAAATCATTTTCAGCAACCGTGTCCTTGGCTGCTTCCAACGCTTGTTTAGTGTGGTAAACAGCGTGTAAAGGTTCAATCTCTTGATTTGTCCATCTTGGAATTGTAGCTGCTTTACCGACGCCGCAGTCAAAGAGTAAAGAT
>CAYPYM010000884.1:0-1568 GCA_964414435.1 uncultured Ignavibacteriales bacterium
TCACCGAGAAGAAACCCCAGGTGAAAGCCGCCCGGATATCGAGGTGCAGGAAGATCGGTACAAGCGACGGCGGCATGCTCAAGAGGGAGTCGGGCGGCTCGGCGGCGCCGAACAGAAATGCGAGTCCGGTCGTGACGACGATACCGATCAGCAGCGCCGCCCGTACCTTTCGGATCATCATCACGGCCATGAGCAGAAAGCCGACAATGGCGAGAATAACGGCGATATTGTCGAAATCGCCGACATGGACCGGGGCGCCGGGGACGCCGAGCGTGACGATGCCGGTTTCGTTGAGGCCGATAAAGGTGAGAAAGAGCCCGATTCCGACCGCGAAGGCGATCTTGAGACTCTCCGGAATGGCATTGGCCAGCCAGGAGCGGACCCCGAAGATGGTGATCAGCGTGAAAATGACTCCGCCGATGAAGATCGCGCCGAGGGCCGACTGCCACGAGTAGCCGAGCACCTGGACCACCGTATACGCGATGAAGGCGTTTTCCCCCATGTACGGCGCGATCGCGAACGGCCGCCGGGCGTAGATGCCCATCGCGAGCGTGCCGAAGAAGGCGGTCAGGATTGTGGCCACCATCGACGGCCCGAGCGGGATGCCGGCGATCTCGAGGATCTTTGGATTGACGATGATTATATAAGACATGGTGGCGAAAGTGGTCGCCCCGCCGATCAGCTCGCGGCGGAAGTTGGTCTGGAGCGGCGTGAAGCGGAAATATCCGCGGATCATGTCGAGCACGGCACTGTCCCCTTGCGAATTGATTCCGACCGGCAAGGTAGCTGACCGGATGCCGCTTGTCCAATATCAAATCGGTTGGCGGAACGGCCCGGAGAGCCCCGTATGAGGCGGCGGCATGGCTGTCAGGTCGTGTCGCGTTCCGGGGCAATTGTTACGGTCGGCCGGTTCCATCCGTGAATCTGCTTGTGCCTGCGAAACTTTGCCCCTATCTTCCGCGTACGTTACGATTATTTGCACCGGTGTCTTACATTACTAGGATGGTTTTGCGCATATGGTCATAGCCCGTCGATCGGCCAGAATTCTTCCGCTGGCTTTGACCCTCTCCCTCATTTTCGTATCGCCAACCGCCGCTCAACGCGATGCGATGAACCGGGATGATCTTCCCACCCAGTCCGCCGCACCCGCGCGGTACTGCATTGGCGTTCATGATGTCGGGAAACTCTCATTCGGTATTACCAATTTCGGAAAGATCGGTCTCGGCCGGGGTAAGGGCCCGCAGGTCGACTGCTTCACCGGTTTCCTTTCGCCCCGCGGCGAATACCCGGTCGGAAGCAACACCGTCTATCTGTACGAAGGCGCGCTGTGGGTTGGCGGTATTGTCGGCCGCGACACGCTCGTCTCCTGCGGCGCCGACTTCAACAACGAGAGCCGTGAGATGCACCCCACCACGGACATGATCAAGCGGACGTCATTCGACCCAAACTCGCGGTATTACGATCCCAACGCGGTGTCGGAGCAGGATTATGTCGCGGTCTACGCCGACACCTTTACCAGCGGCGTCGGCTACGGCTCGTTTGACCCGATCGACAACCGACGCCATCGG
>CAYPYM010000885.1:0-1567 GCA_964414435.1 uncultured Ignavibacteriales bacterium
GACCGCCCAGCCAGGCAAACACGGGGGCCAGTTCGAGGCCGATTACGGGGGTTATGTTCATCGGTCGACCTCCGGCATAATCGCATCGAGGGTGGCAAAGATGGCAATCAGGTCGGCGACCATGACGCCGGCGCCGAAGTGCGGGAGCAC
Organism: uncultured Ignavibacteriales bacterium; assembly: GCA_964414435.1. Lineage (GTDB taxonomy): Bacteria > Zixibacteria > MSB-5A5 > GN15 > FEB-12 > JAGNLV01. The sequence goes on from CAYPYM010000885.1 coordinate 151, forward strand.
CTCGAGGGCGTTGTAGGAACCGCCGCGGAGCTTCACCCGGACCGGCTTCTTGCCGCCGTCAGCCAAAATGTACGCGCCCAGCTCGCCGCGGGAGTTCTCGACCCGGTGGTAGACTTCGCCCGCCGGCGGCTTGTAGTTGACGGTCACGCCCTTGGCCATGGTGTCGCCTTCGGGGAGGGCGTCGAGGGCCTGATTGATGATCCGGATCGACTGACGGATTTCGTCGAGGCGGACGATATAACGGTCGAAACAGTCGCCGTTGGGGCGGACCGCGACCTTCCAGTCGAACTTGTCGTAGTTGAGGTAGGGGTCATCGCGGCGGATATCGTAGTCGACGCCGGAGGCCCGCAGGTTGGGGCCGGAGACGCCGTACTGGATCGCGAGATCGGCCGGGAGGACGCCGACATCCTTGGTGCGTTTCAGCCAGATCGGGTTTTCGTTGAGGAGGCCGGTGTAGTCGTCGAGCTTGGCCTCGATCACTTTCATCGCCTCGCGGCATTTCGGAATGAACTCTTTCGGGATGTCGCGCGAGACGCCGCCGATCCGGATGTAGTTGTAGGTCAGGCGCTGGCCGCAGGTCATCTCGAACAGGTCGATGATCATCTCGCGCTCGCGGAGGCCGTAGAGGAACGGCGTGTAGGCGCCGATATCCATCGCGGTCACCCCGTAGAAGATGAGGTGCGAGGCGATTCGGTTGAGTTCGAGCATGATGACGCGGAGGTACTGCGCCCGGTCGGGCACCTCGATCTGGCCCAGTTTCTCGACGGCGCCGGCGAACATGTAGCCGCACGACATGGCGGTGACGTATTCGACCCGGTCCATGATCGGGATACACTGGGCGAAGGTGCGGTTCTCGCACATTTTCTCGATCGAGCGGTGGAGGTAGCCGATGACCGGCTCGATGTGGACGACCCGTTCGCCGTCCAGGGTCAACATCAGGCGGCACACCCCGTGGGTGGAGGGATGGTGCGGGCCGAGATTGACGATAAATTCTTCAGTTCGGAGTTCGGCCATGTCTTACGCCTCCGGCATCCGAATGAAATCAGGCGCATCCCAGTCCTTACGCATCGGATGACCCTGATCCCAGTCGTCCGGCAGCAGGAAGCGTGTGAGGTTGCCGTGATTCTTCACATTAATACCGTAGAGCTCCCACATTTCGCGTTCGAACCAGTTGGCGGCCGGCCAGACGGTCTGGACCGAGTCGATTTCCGGGTTTTCGCGGGGGAGCATTACCTTGATGTCGAGCCGCAGGCGGAGGGTCAGTGAAGCGACCGAATAGTGCGCGGCAAACTGCTCGCCGGTGTCGATTCCGCCCAGGTTGCAGAGGTAATCGAGCCGGAGGTTGTCGTCGAGGAAGAGCTGCCGCAGCGGCGTCCAGCGCTGTGTGCCGGCGACGGCGAGGACGACGGCGGCGGCC
>CAYPYM010000886.1:0-1566 GCA_964414435.1 uncultured Ignavibacteriales bacterium
ACTTGAGCGCCTTGTAGCCGCCGTTGCAGGTCGGCGCTTTCTGCTTGATGATATCGGCCTCGATCGTGACGCCGATATGGTTCGCCTGACCGGTCAGGTCGGCAGCGGTATGGTAGTCAACTCCGTCCTTCTTGAACGCGGGGTTGCGAAGGTAGCACCAGAGCACGGTGAACATCCCCAGCTCGTGCGCCATGCTGAACGCGTCGGTCACTTCCTGGAGTTGGCGCGTCATTTCCTCGGCCCCGAAATAAATCGTGGCGCCGACCCCGACCGCACCGAGATTGAACGCGTTCTCGACGTTCGTGTACATCACCTGGTCGAACTTGTTCGGGTAGGTGAGCATCTCGCTGTGGTTGAGCTTGACGATAAACGGGATCCTGTGGGCATACTTGCGCGAGATGGCGCCGAGCACGCCGAAGGTCGAGGCCACCCCGTTGCAGCCGCCTTCGATCGCCAGTTCGACAATCTTGGCCGGGTCGAAATAATCGGGGTTCGGCGCGAACGACGCCCCGCCCGAGTGCTCGATCCCCTGGTCGACCGGGAGAATCGATACGTAACCGGTGCCGGCGAGACGGCCGTGGTTGAACAGGCTGGCCAGATTGCGCATCACGACCGGGGAGCGGTCGCTGCCGCCGACCACGCGATCGAGAAAGTCGGGCCCCGGCAGATGCAGCTTGCCCTTCGCAACCGTCTTACATTCATGCTTCAGGAGGCCTTTGTCGTCTCCGAGCATCTGTTCGATCTTGTTTATCATGACCCAGTTCTCCTTCAGGAATTTGGAATAAGCTCGCCTGTCGGATATCTAATACATTTAGTGATACCGGTCAACCCCCCGAAAGCCGCGAATAGGCCAACAAAAACGGGCTCCGGCCGCCCGGCCGGAACCCGCCTCAATTCTGGCTCATCGGGATGAATCGGGTCAAAGCACCGCGCAACGGAAAACCGTCACGGCCGTTCCGGCCAGCAGGACCCGGTCGCCCTTGACCGTCACCCGCACCCGTCCTCCCCGACGGGACACCTGGTGGCCCATGACAATCGGCTTGCCCAGCCGGGCGGCCCAGTACGGTCCCAGGGCACAGTGGGCCGAGCCGGTCACGGGATCCTCGTTGACCCCGGCGGCGGGAGCGAAAAAGCGGGAGACGAAGTCGCAGCTGCCGTCGTCGCTGCCGGCGGTGATCATGACACCGCGCACCCCCAGATGTCCCAGCCGACGGAAATCGGGGGCGCAGGTCCGCACCTCGGTGACGCTGGCGACCTCAACCAGATAGTCGAACTCGTTGCGGGCGACCGCAATGGCGTTCACCCCGAGCGCCTCGATCAAATCCGGAGGCGGTTCACACGCGTTGACCGGTTTGGCCGGGAAATCCATACTGATCAGACCGCCCTCACGGACAGCGGTCAACAGCCCGCTCTTGGTGTGAAACCGGGCCGGCCGGTCCGCCGCCAGATGACCGTCGCTCCAGAGCACGTGCGCCGAGGCCAGCGTAGCATGGCCGCACAGGGCCACTTCAACCGTCGGCGTGAACCACCGAAGTTGATAGTCGTCGCCGTCGGGATAGAGGAACG
>CAYPYM010000887.1:0-1564 GCA_964414435.1 uncultured Ignavibacteriales bacterium
CGTCAAGGAGAAAGGATCCCCGAAGGCGGTTGCTGCTTCCTCGAAAGAGACACCATGCTTCTGGAGATTGGATGATGCTTTCTTCTGGTCCCATTCGAATGTCAGGGCCATCCGGGTTTTTCTCCCATAGTTTTCAAACTAGAATAAGTCGGTCTAACGTCGCGCTTAAGCTGCGGGTCGAGCGGGCACGGTTTGTACCCGCGAGTAACAGAAAAAGCGTGAACGCGAAGGAGCCGTCAGCTTCAAGCGCTTGTTATGTGGCTCAAAGCAATTCATTGAATTCATCGACCGTCAATCTGGCTTGCTTGAGGATATGGGACAGAGTGGAACGTTTGATCGGGCGATGGGCGGGAACGATGAGCTTGAACGTTTCGGTGGGGGTTGTTTTCTGAAGCCGTATATGGCTTCCCCGCTGCCGAACCACGACCCAGCCGGCCCGGCGCAGAGCCCGAACTACCGCATGGTAATCCAGGCTGGGGACCTTGGTCATACGGCGATCTCTATGACCTCTGCGTTGGGTGCGAATTCGACATCGTCTTCTACGGGTTCAATATAGAGTTGAATGGCTTCTTTGATGTTGCCCAGCGCCTCCTCCCGAGTGTTCCCTTCGCTGATGCACCCGGGCAGGGCTGGAACATGAGCCGTGTAACCGCCTTCGGCGCTGTGTTCCAGAACCACATGCAGCTTCATGCTTATGCTCCTTTTGGTTGATGCTCTTAGTGCCTTTCAATAATACGGCGGCTCGGCTCGTTCGGCAACAGGCCGAGCTGCGATCTCGAGTCCGCATAACGCTCAGGCTAAGCTGCGGGGCCTCGGGACTTTCGATAGGCAGCCGTCAGCTTCAGCCTGTTGTTAGGCGCTTTTCTTTTTCAATTCCTCTCTTAATACCCTTCGTATCGTGTCTTCTATCGGTTCGATCTTATGCTCCATGTAGTCTCTCAGGGCATTGTTTATCATCGTCTGATAGTTTCCGCCGCCCACCGCATCCACCTGATCGCGGAACCAATCCAGAATGTCGTCGTCCAGGCGAATCGTGATCCGCGTCTTCCTTGATGGGGTGGGTACCACGGCCCCCCGCTTCCCTTTCGAAAAATCATATTCTTTTCTCATGTGTCACCTCTCGTATCGCGCCCGTTCAGTGGGGGTCGCTTCTCTTGCTGATATCAGTCGGATTCTGTCACCACGGTAGGTATATACAACGACAAGGACGCGTCCCAACGCATCGCTGCCTATGGTCACGAAGCGTTGCTCTGTATGCCTTGGATCTTCAATGGTGATGGCGAGATCATCGGAGAGAACCGTGACCGCGTCCGCAAACGAGACCCCGTGTTTTCGAACATTTGCCTTTGCCTTCTTGGGATCCCAATCAATTTCCATCGGGGCCATTATATGCACATTCGTGCATACGATCAATGGTTGTGTTTCATGGGGTGAAAATGCGCCTAACGCTCAGGCTAAGCTGCGGGGCGTCGGGATTCTCGGCAGGGCAGCCGTCAGCTTCAGCCTGTTGTTAGGCGAAAGCCATTGAGTTCTCAATCGCGAAATGCCGCCGCAAGCCTTTTTT
>CAYPYM010000888.1:0-1561 GCA_964414435.1 uncultured Ignavibacteriales bacterium
CGATTTATCGCATATGGGGGAATTCGAAGTCACCGGACCCGACGCTCTCGACTTCCTCCAGAAAACCACCACCAACAATGTCGCCGCACTGAAGACGGGCCAGATCCAGTACAACTGCATGACCCTGCCGACCGGCGGGATTGTCGACGATCTCCTGGTCTACCGTATGGGCGACAACGAGTTCATGCTGGTCGTGAACGCCGCCAACCTTAAGAAAGATTTCGACTGGCTCCACTCGAACCTGACCGGTCGGATCAAGCTGGTCGATCGTTCGGCCGAAACCTCGCTACTCGCCATTCAGGGTCCGAACGCCGAGAAGGTCGTGTCGGAAATCACCGACTACGATCTCGCCTCGATGCCGTACTACACCTGGGCGAAAGCCAAAATCGGCGGGGCCGAGGTGCTCTTTTCGCGCACCGGTTACACCGGTGAGGACGGATTCGAAATATACATCCAGCCGGAAGCGACCGATCAGCTCTGGAACGCCTGCATGGAGGCCGGCAGCCGTCACGGCATGCAGCTTATCGGTCTCGGCGCCCGCGACAGCCTTCGGCTGGAAATGAAGATGGCGCTCTACGGCAACGATATCGACGAGACTACCACCCCGATCGAAGCCGGTCTGGGCTGGATTGTCGACCCGGACAAGCACTTTATCGGTTCCGACATCATCGCCAGGCAGAAAGCCGACAAACCGGACCGTCGCCTTGTTTGTCTCGAGCTCGAGGGCAAGGCATTTCCTCGTCACGGGTACGACATTGTTGACGGCGACCGGGTGATTGGTGCGGTGACCTCGGGGACGGTGTCCCCGAGCCTTCAGAAGCCGATCGCGCTCGGCTACGTGCCGCGCGAGCGGAGCAAGATCGGTTCGACGGTGGATATTCGGATTCGCGACAGGAACTACCCGGCGACGGTCGTCAAGCCGCCGTTTTACAAAAACGCATCGCATAAGTAACAACGTAGGGATATGAACGTCGAACTCTACCTCACTCCGGTGCCGCTCGGCCGCGCCCGTCTGGCCGGACGGACGGTCGTTGCGATTGATGTCCTGAGGTCCTCGACCTCAACCTGCGCCGCGCTCATGGCGGGCGCCAAGGGTGTGATTCCGACCCCCGGTCCGGGTGAAGCGGGCGAGCTGTGGACCAAGCTCGGCAGCGACATGGCGGTGCTGGCCGGCGAACGGGAAAATGTAAAGATAGAGAATTTCAATTTAGGCAACTCCCCGGCCGAGTTCACCAGAGAAGCGGTCGGCGGCAGGTTCGTGATCATGACCACGACGAACGGCACCGCGGTCTACCGCGACGCGATCGGGGCCGAGCTGGTGATCTGCTGCGGCCTCGTCAATATCGGCCGGGTCGCCAAAAGGGTCGCGGCGGCCGGCCACGATGTCGTGATCGTCTGCTCCGGTCAGGAGGGCGGTTTTTCGATCGAAGACACGATCTGCGCCGGGATGCTCATCCACCTGATGGCGACCGAATGGAAAGCCGACATGTCCATCAACGACGCCGGTTCACTGGCGCTGCTGCTGTACCGGTCGAACAAGACGGCCTTGAAAAAAACAATT
>CAYPYM010000889.1:0-1559 GCA_964414435.1 uncultured Ignavibacteriales bacterium
AGCCGCATATTCCGCGGATCAAAGCGGCCTGCGTCAGGTACACCGATATCTATCCGCTGCCGATGATTCTACCGGCCAAGATTCTGGCGATCGAGTCGGGCTATGATACGGACGCGATCTCCGAGTCGTACGCGGTCGGCTGCGCCCAGTTCATGCATCCCACGGCGCGGGACTTAGGCGCAGTGCTGCCGCCGGCGGAGGAATTCGAGGCGCAGGGGCGGGTGCTGAGCCTTCGGCGGAAATACCAGTCGCGCATGGGTGACGCGGTCGCCGCGTTCTCGAAGGGCGACGACGCCCGGGCGAAAACGCTGCGGGCCGAGTCGAAAAAGCTTCAGGCCGAATACGAGGCGCTTCACAAGGAGACCAAGGCGGCGTTCAAGAAGAAGATGATGGACATGAGCGAGACCGACCGCCGGGCGTACGATCAGCGGTTCGACCCGGAGGTCACCGATGATCTGCTCGTGCTCTACCTGGCGAAGATCGCCCGCTCGATCAAGAAGTCGCTCGATGTCAGTCACGAAGAGGATATTCTGCTGCTGGCCGGGGTGGCGTACAACGCCGGGATCGGGAGCGTGCAGCGGAAACCGGGCATTCCGGTGGTGGCGCAGAATGTCGAATACGCCAATAAGCTGATGCTGTTCCAGACGCTGAATCTGTAGGGATGCAGGCGATTGTCCACCCTTCGACCCCGCTCAGGGTGACGGTGGAACTGTCTTTGGTCGATCTCACCCTTTGACAAGCTCAGGGCTCGGCGAGCGGACCTATCACGGGATGGTGATTCGCAGGAAGTACTTGCTGGCCGCCCCTTGCTCGGTCCTGGACTGGTAGTAGTAGATCCCCGTTGCCGGGTCCGCCAGTCGCTGAGTGCGATTCCCGTATACATCCACAAAACTGATAGCAGTGTCGGCGAACGGGTGCCGGCTGGGGAAGACGATCAGCCCGAGATCGGGCTGAAATACGGGAAAGCGGTCGTCGAGGCGGCCATCGGGAATCTTCTGCGAACCGTTCCACTGATCAAGTCCGAGAACCTGAAGGTACATCTGGGTGCGGCCGGCTGAATCGGTCTGGTAGTCGATGCTGTTCGCGGTCGTCTCAGCGCCCTCCAGCCCCTTGAAAACATCGAGGTAGAATTCACCAATACTCATATTGCGCGGTATCGAATAGACGTTCCGCCACATGTAATCCCAGGTGTGGAAGGTTGGCTCGGAATTCTTGTTGTAGATCAACTTCAGGGTGAGCGGGGACCCGAGTTCGCCCGAGGCGAACGTGCCGACGGTGTCGAGGCTGGAGTCATTTCGGCGGACGATCATGATTACGCCGAGGGAATAGTAGAACTGATAGTGATCGAAGGCGATGAAATGCAGGTTTGAATCCGGCTGCGAGTAGACGACATACTGACTCGGTGCATATCGAACCACGCCGCTGTCACCCACATTGAGCATGACGTTTTCGTCGGGATACGCGCCCGGCTGGTCGGGATCGACAAAGAGGCTGGCATACCGTGCGGAGTCCGGGCGTGGATCAAGCCAGTCAGGCAACTCCCGGTAAACGACGACCTG
>CAYPYM010000890.1:0-1558 GCA_964414435.1 uncultured Ignavibacteriales bacterium
CGTGCTGTGGGTCACGGTAGGGGGTACCGAGGCACCGTTCGGGGAGGTCGTACCCATCCAGAGATGACGACGCGCGACGATCCGCGCGTAGTGCGTACCCGCGCCCTATGGGCCCGCGCGCTCTCACGGACCCCGGAGGAGCCGCCCGCCGAGTTCACGCAGGAGGACCTACGGGACTTGGTCCGGTTCGGCTTCTGCGCCGAGGTCCAGCTGCCGATTATCCGGCACTGGCTCACGCAGGAGACGGAGAGCGCCCGGCTGAAGCGCATGATACGGGAGGCGCGCAATGGGAAATGACGGAAACGGCGGGCGACGGCCGATCAAGGCGATAGGCAGGGGGCCGGCGGCCTGCCTGGTGGAGCGCGAGGCCCCGGACCGTCCGGACGTGGCCCGGGCCATCCGCGGGGGCAGGATCCAGGCGTTCACCCTTGGCGGACAGGATACCATCTACGAGATCATAGACGATGACGGGGAGCTAGTGCGGCGCCTGGTGGAGGAGACGCGCCGGGGGCACCGGCCGTGAGCGCCAAGAGGCGCAGACGCCAAGGCACGTGGCACGCCGGTCGTAACGGCGCACTACGTGATGAGGCGCTACGCCGCCTGCTCCGTAGCTACGCGGCGCGCTTCAAGCTGCCGGGCTCTGAGGTCAGCGTGACGATAGGTGACCCAGAGTGCGTTGGCTGGGACGCGAGTCGCCGATTCCGTAACACCCACGTGGCGCTGCGCGTGACGGAGCGCCTGCTGAGGGGCGACCCCGGCGGCTGGTTCATTGACGGCCGCCCCATACTTGACGCGCGCCCTGACGGCATCCTGGTGTGGGCGCAGCTAGAGGAGCCGCCAGGCGTGAGGCCGGCCCGCGGGTTCCTCCTCCATGGCCGGCTCTATGAGGGCGCCACGCGTGAGGAGGCCCAGGCAGCTGCCGTAGCGGAGCGGCTGACGCGCGCTGACCGTGAGCTTGAACCGGATGACGTAGCAGTTATCTACTGGGGGTGGCCGCGCCAGTGGAGGGACCTGCGGAGGGAGCTGAAGCTATGAAGCTGATGAGGCAGGGAGAGACGTGGGAACGCTACACGCGCCGGCTACTGGCGAGCGACCCGGAGCTAGCCGGCCTCCTACGGGACTACGCTGCTACGGTAGGGCGGGCCGAGACGGACGCGCGCCATGCGCTTCACGTACTGGTAGGGCTCGACCGTCTACCGTACTGCTACGGCCGGAGGCTGAACGAGTACTACGGAAGCACGGCGGAGCTGACGCTGCTCGTCACGGAGCGGCTGCTGCGCTGCGGCCCGTGGGTAGTGGACGGCCGGCCTATCCTCGACGTCGATAAAGATCGCCGCCTGGCGTGGGCTGAGCGTGATGGGTTCCCATACTTCCGGCTGAGGCAGGGCTTCGAGGTCTGCGGTCGACTCTACCGAGCCTGGACGCTGAAGGAGGCGCGTCGCATGCACGCCGAGACGGTGATACTGCCGCGCCTGCTCGGGGACGGGACGTGGCGTGACTAGCCGGCGCCCTCGGGACTTGACTGAGGCGCAGTTCCAGCGCGCGCTACGGCAGTGCG
>CAYPYM010000891.1:0-1557 GCA_964414435.1 uncultured Ignavibacteriales bacterium
CGCCTTCGCGATAGCGGCGCGCCCAGCTGCGAATGGTCTCGGCGGCGACGGTGAGCGGCTGTCCTTGAGGGTCGAGCCAGGTGCGCGAGGCGAGCTGCTCGAGCAACGGCCGCTTCTGGCCGCGCCCCGGCTCGAGCGCGAGGTAGGCGCTGATGATCTGATAGCGGCAGAGCGCCATCGCCCGTCGGGGGTCTTGTTCGTCATCGTGGTGGTCGGCCATGGCATCTTTCACCTCCTGCCACCCATGCTGCCGCAGGCGGCCGGCGGGGCCGATGCCATCTTCTGTGGGAACGCGCGCGCGCAAAGACTGGCCGACCGGCGCGCAGTCGACTACCTTCGTCTCCCAGGAGGAGGGAGCCGCACAATCAGATCGGGAATGACCTTTCGGTGGCGCTCATCCTCCCGCGAGCCTCGGCCAGGAGCAGCGAAGCAGGAGTCGATAGCGCGATAGCACCGCCGAACAGCCAGGCGAGGGCCTGCCAGAGCCGGCAAACCTCCAGCGGCCGTCGCCAGCGTCGGCGGCGAAGACTGTCAGGCGGATCAAGCCCGCTCGGGAACAGATGCTCGACAGGCCGAGGCTCGCATCTCTCGATTACCGCAACGCGGATGTAGTGCAGGACCTCGTCGGCGCGGCCGACGGCGCGGCCGAGCCAGCGCTGGACGGTGCGGAAGCTGCCATGGGTCACCAACTCGGCGACGGCCTCGTGCCCGTCGAGCAGGCTACCGCCGTCGAGCCAGGCCCAGAGCTTGAGCAGGACGATCAGCGTGCAGGACCAGACCTGCGCGGCGTCCTCGGGCGGCCGGCTGTGGACGGTGCGGCCGGTCCCCTTGTCGCGCCAGCGCTGCTTCCAGAGCCGCCGCCGGATCAGCCGACCTGCCTCGAGCATCCACAGCCAGCGCGAGAGGTGGCCGTGGCGGTACCATCCCGGGCCAGGGCGCTCCCCGTCGTAGCAGAGGTCGCCGTCGGGCAGACGAGAGTACACCCCGCCAGCCACGAACAGGCTGCTCGCCGCTACGCTGACCAGCTGCTCGTCGGTGAACGTCCCGGGCACGTCTCCCGGTATCGATCACCGGAACGCGGAACGCGAATTTGGGATGACAGCCTCTTCAGGCGGGAGTGTTAGCCGGGATCAGACACTATCTGATGACCCCCGAAGATCGCCGGAAGGTGGCCTCTCCGTCGCCGAGGAGCACCCGCGAGGAGCGGGCTCGTGCGCAGGTCGCTCGCCAGCAGGCTCCGATTTCGCTATAACGCTGCCCCAAGCAGGAAACTTTCGGCTACGCCGAATTGCACGCAACAACACGCCGTCAACTACTTGAGGCCAGCCACCGCGCCGTACAAGTTCCGAAGGTGCGTGTCCGACATGTCAAGGATTGGCTCGTACATGAACGAGTTCAGATGAATGTTCTCGGGAGTCATCAGCGCGACTCTCTGCAGCGTGCTGTGTACCTTCCGCTCGGCCGGAAACATCTCTTCAAATTTCCGAACCAACACAGCCGTCTGGTTCGACGTGATCCCGGCAACGAAGTCACGATCGTCGAGCCTCGTCACCATGA
>CAYPYM010000892.1:0-1552 GCA_964414435.1 uncultured Ignavibacteriales bacterium
AGCCGATCCGCCGTCAACTGCTCGATAAGCTGGGCGACGCAATCAACCTGGAGATCGTCTTCACCGATCATATCGCGCCGACCGCCAGCGGGAAACACCGTTTCACGGTCTCGCTGGTCGACCGAACCGGTTCAGCTAAAACTTGATAGGGTCTGTTCGGGATGGGTATATTCCCGCGTAATCGAAGAAACCTGCGTATTAACCGATGAAGATGATATGAACGGCGCCGTCCACCACAGTTCCCATACCCTGTCGCGAACCTATCTGCGACCGGCCCACATGGCCTATGGCGTGTTGGCGTTCGCCATCATCGTGTGTGCCGCGATGCTGCTGTTGCCGTATCCGTTCTACTGGCTGCCGTTCGGCCTGGCCGCGGTCGGCATCCTGGTGGTGGGAACATACAAGTGGCCGTTTTTCGGGTTTTTCTTCTACCTCATCATTTTCTTCATGAACCCGAACGAGATATTCACTTTTCTCCAGCACGTCGCTTTCCCGTACGAGAAGATGATCGCCATGCTGGTGATATCGAGCCTGATGCTCCACATCGCGATCGTCCAGAAGAAATTCAGGATTTTCTATGTCGATATCGCACTCGCGGCGTTTGTGCTGGCGACGTTCATCTCGATTCTCGGCGCCGACGACCTCCAGGCGGCCTACGACGAATGGGAGCGCTTTTTCCGCATCTTCCTCGTGTTTCTCCTGATCGCGCGGATCGTCAAGACGCCCAATCAGCTCAAAGCGGTGGTGGTGCTGTTTATCATCTCGATCGGGTTCCTCGCCATATCATCGACGATTCAGTATTACCGGGGCGAGTTCGAGGTACGTCAGGGGATCCAGCGCCTCCACTCATTCGGTGGCGGGCTGATCGACCCGAACACGCTGGCGACGTCGCTGGTACTCGGCATTCCGTTTATGTTCTACATGGCCAAGACGCACCGGAATCTCCTGCTGAAGCTGTTCATGTACTCGTTGATCGGATCGTGCATTTGGGCCGTGATCCTGACCGGGTCGCGCGGCGGGATGGTGGGTACGATCATGACGCTCGGCCTCATCACGTGGCACTCGCGGCACAAAGTACTCGGCATGATTATCGCGCTGGTAGTAATCGCGTTCGTGGGGGTGTCGATGCCGCAGCAGTACCAGGACCGCTTCATGACGATTTTCCACGTCGGGGCGCACGACAAGAACGGCGCGGGCGCGTCGGCCTACGGCCGTATCAACGGGTTCATACTCGGCTGGAAGTTTTTCCTGAAGAATCCGCTCACCGGGGTCGGAATCGGCAATTTCGGCCTGTGGCATCACCGCGAACCGAACGGCGACTGGACCGACGCCCATAACCTGATCGGGAAGCTGGTGGGAGAGACGGGTATCCTCGGAATTGTGACGTTTTTCTGGTTTATTACCAGATTCGCCAAGACCATCAAAGGGACTCGAAAGAAGTACTGGGATTACAACTGGGACGCCGATTACCTCTACTATCTGGAGGAGGCGATCAAAATCGGCCTGATAATGCTGTTCGTGCAGGGGATATTCGGTCACAACCTGTATCGGG
>CAYPYM010000893.1:0-1549 GCA_964414435.1 uncultured Ignavibacteriales bacterium
CATCAATGCACCGGGAAATGTTAACATTCTGGGAGATAATTCCCAAATATCTCACAATGGTAAATATGTAGTTTTCGCTGCAATTGATTCTACAGGGAACTGGATATTATGGCTCAGGCCTATGAATTCAACAGTAGCCAGGGAAGTGAAAAAATTAAGCGGAAGTAGAGTTAACGGAAGTCTTTATCCTTTCTGGTCATCTGATGATAAATATGTATTCTATTTCTATGGCAGTAAACTTAAAAAGCTGAACATTGAGTCAGGTACTGAAATAGATATCTGCGATGCTTTAATAGGCCGTGGCGGCACAATGAATAAAAACGGCGATATTGTTTTTGCCCCCAATGCAACCGGAGGTCTTTATCTTGTCTCAGCAAACGGGGGAAACCCGAGGGAAATTGTTAAAGCGGATTCTGTAAATTCTGAAGAGAGCTTACGTTTTCCATATTTTCTTCCTGACGGAGTGCATTTCTTATATACTATCCAGGCAAGATTCTCGGGCTCTACTGTGGATGATGAAGTAATGGTGGGCTCCATCAATTCCGATATAAAAGATACTGTAATTCAGGTTTCATCCAACGCTCAATATGCTAACGGCTATTTATTTTTTGTCCGGCAGTCAATTTTGATGTGCCAGGCCTTTGACCCTGATAATTTTGAACTGTCAGGTGATATTTATACAATTTCTCCGAATATTAATTTTTTCAATGCCTACGTTTATGCTGCCTATTCGGTATCCGATGTCGGCAACCTTATTTTTCAATCTCAAAGCGAAAATAGTATTAAAACTGTTTTGGTTGATGAAAAAGGGAATAAAAAAGAAGAATTGTTAATAAAGAATATTCAGAATGTTGCATTATTTTCACCTGACGGTACTAAAATTGTCTATGATGCACTCAGCGCGGATAACAAAAACTTTGATGTCTGGATATATGATATTAAAAGACAGATTACAACCAGGTTTACTTTTTCGCCAAATATTGAACAACGCCCTATTTGGTCTAATGATGGGAAATATATCACTTACTTGTCTAACCGGGGAAAGGTCTGGAATCTATTTATAAAAAAAGCAGACGGTACAGGCAGTGACAGCCTTGTTTACCAATCTGATCAAGCTTTACGTCCAACCGACTGGTCCAGTGACGGCAGATATATTTCATTCACTCAAACAAATCCAAAAACATATGCTGACATTGGAATTATAGATTTGAAAAACAATAATGCATCACACTATTTTTTACAAACTGAATTTAATGAGTTTATTGGATTATTCTCAAATAATATGAAGTGGATTATGTATGGAAGTAATGAATCAGGAAAATCCCAGGTATATGTGCAACCATTTGAGGGTAATGGAGGAAGACGACAGGTTTCCAATAACGGTGGTTATCCGGGTAAATGGATAGATAATGATAAAGCAATAATTTATGTATGGCAAAATGAAGTATTAAAAGTTAATGTCGATGCATCAGCACAAAATTTTGATGTTGGTAAACCTGAAGTGTTATTCAATATGACAGATAAAAATATAATATACCTTTTCGATGTA
>CAYPYM010000894.1:0-1543 GCA_964414435.1 uncultured Ignavibacteriales bacterium
TGTACACGGCCAACGCGATCACCAGCCTGATTATCGGGCTGAGTTTCATGATCTATCTTTCGCCCAAGATGACGCTCTTTGCGATGATCCCTCTGATCGTCCTGCCGATCGCGGTCAACCGGGTCGGCAACTTACTCCATATCCGGCAGGCGAAGATTCAGAACCATTTCGGTGATCTGACCGCCGCCGCGCAGGAAAATATCGCCGGGATGCGAGTGGTGAAAGCGTACAGCCAGGAAGAAGAAGAGATCGGCAATTTCGGCAAGATGTCGAGCAAGTATATCGATCTCAACATGGATCTCGCCCGGGTGCAGGGCGTCTTCATGCCGCTCATGCGGCTGGTCGCGGCGGTGTCGTACCTGCTCGTGCTGTATGTCGGCGGGATGGCGGTGATTCGCGGGCAGACCCAGCTCGGCACCATGATCGCCTTCTTCGGCTATCTCGGCCTGCTCACCTGGCCGGTGATCGCGGTCGGCTGGGTTGTTTCGCTCTATCAGCGCGGGCAGGCATCGCTGGCGCGCATCAACCGCCTTCTCCATACGGTGCCGGCGGTGCAGGACAACGGCAGCACGGCGGCGCCGGGGCAGATGCAGGGCAAGATCGAATTTCGCAATCTCCGGTTTGCCTACAACGGCCGGCCGGTACTCGACGGTATCGACCTGACGGTTGAACCGGGGCAGACAGTCGGTCTGGTCGGCTTGACCGGTTCGGGCAAGACGACGATGGTCAATCTGCTGGCCCGGCTTCATCCGGTGAAACGGGGACAGCTCTTCATCGACGATGTCGATATCAACGACTGGCCGCTCGAATCGCTTCGCCGGCAGATCGGATTCGCGCCGCAGGAACCGTTCCTCTTCTCCGATACGATCGGGCAGAATATCCGCTTCGGCAATTTCGCCGCCTCCGACGAGGACGTAGCCGAGGCGAGCGAGATCGCGGCCCTCAAGAAAGATGTCGACGATTTCCCGAAACGATTTGATACGATTGTCGGCGAGCGCGGCATTACTCTCTCGGGCGGACAGAAGCAACGGACCGCGATCGCCCGCGCGATTCTCGTCGATCCGTCGATTCTTATCCTCGACGACGCCACCTCGGCGGTCGACACCGAAACCGAGCATGAGATCAGCCAGCGGATCAAGTCGGTGCTGGCCGGCCGGACCGCGCTGGTGATCTCGCACCGGGTGTCGGCGGTCAAGGATGCCGACATCATCATCTACCTGCAGGACGGCAAGATCGCCGAGCAGGGCGATCACGACACGCTGATGGCCGAGAACGGGCATTACGCCGAGCTGTACCGATCCCAGTTGCTCGAACGGGAGCTGGAGGCGCTATGAGCGGCGCGAGTACCTACCACGAAGAAGAAGCGCTGGGGAAGGCGTACGACGCCCGCCTCATGCGGCGGCTGCTGAAATACATGCGGCCCTACAAGTGGGTCGTCGTGTCTGCGGTCGTGCTCATCTTCCTCTCGGCGGTTGCCCAGATTTCGCTCGCGTTTATCGCCAAGTACGGAGTCGACCACTTTATCGAAAAGCAGATATCCAAT
>CAYPYM010000895.1:0-1542 GCA_964414435.1 uncultured Ignavibacteriales bacterium
CTGTGCCAGGCGTTTGTGAAAGTCGCGGCAGTTCACGGTCAATCCTCGGCCGGGACCGGCATCGTCCCGTCGTCTCTTTCGGTTTGCGGTTCGAGCAACTGCTTCAGTTTCTTCCGGGCGCGGGCCAGTTTCGCGGCCAGGGCGCCCTCGGAACGGTCATAGACTTCGGCCAGATCGCCCAGCGGCCAGCCCTCGAGCTCGTGGAGGACAACCAGCGTCCGATCCTCGGGCGAGAGCTTGCGAAGGCCGCCCTCCAGCCACCGTCGCGCGTGGTATCGGTCGGTCGGGTCCTCGCCGGGGGCGGTCGCTTCGATCGCCGGGGTCAGCGGCGTAAGGCGTTGCCACCATCGACGCCGCATCCGACTTCGATATGTATTGACCAGGATCCGGTAGAGCCATGGTCGGAAGGCGTCGCGATCGCGGAGGCGGTCAAAACCGGTCAGCGCCGCGACGAGCCCGTCCTGAAAGAGGTCGTCGCCGCTCTCGCGGTCGCCGGCCAGTTTGCGGCAGAACAGGTTCGCCCGGGTCAGCTCAGGTTCGAGCAATTCCCAGAACAGCGCTCGGTCGGTAGCCATTCGTGTCTAAGACGCTTTTGGAGAGGTTGATATGACGCCCGGTCGGTTCTTTTTCCGACACCTTTGTCCGGACATCGGACTATCTGCTTTTGATACAATCGATTGGGCTAAAAGCTGAATCTCAGCCCGAACTGATTGATCTCCTCGGGCTCAAATGTCGAAATCACCCGCTGGTAATTCAGGCTGACCAGCGGCGTGACCGCTTTGACCAGCGAGAGTTCGACATAGTGGTCTCGCTTCAGCCCCGGCGTATAACTGAAATTGTAATCGGCGGTGAACTCGAAATTGAACGTTGTCAGCAGCTTGAACGAATTGATCATCACGAACTGAACCGTCCCGCCCCGGTCGACCCCGGCGTCGTCGACATTCTTGTAAACCGAGATTTCGTTGGAGATCGGGTAGAATCCGAATTTGCCCGAGGGGGCTTCCCAGGTGGGGATCAGGCCGCTGGCGGCGTCCGAGTGCGGAGCGCAGAGGCAGGCGGCCGCGACCGTGCAGACGAGCAGAACAAGCTTGCGCATGGCGAGGACTCCTGAACATTGATTGTGTATAGCGGCTGTCGGCAACAGCCGGATGATTGGTCGGGGGGAATATAGGTGCCGGGCAAAGCGCCGACAAGCGATAGCTGCCGGCGCCGACGAGGTCAGGCGCCGCCCTTCGCCTTCTCCGGTGGGGCTGGTTTCAGCCAGGTCCCGTTGCAGCGATTGTTGAGCAGATCATCGAGCGTCACCCAGATCGACCGGTTGGAATAGCCCAGTTCCTGCCGCGCCTTTATCGAGGAATACGCCCAGTCGTAATCGAGCAGCTTCACCAGATCGGGATAATATCCTATCCGTGACCGTCCGGTCAGCTTGCTCCACACCACCCAGAACTTGGCCGTCGTATCGAACAGCTGGCGGGGCATGCGCATCACGTGCGGGACGCGCCCGATTATCGCCGATGCCGTCAGGATCAGCTCGCGCGCCGT
>CAYPYM010000896.1:0-1542 GCA_964414435.1 uncultured Ignavibacteriales bacterium
TTGGGGATGGCGACCGACTTCTCCTTGTGCGGCGGGAGGAAGAACAGCGCGAGCGGGTTCGGTGTAATGCCGTCGAACCATTGCCCGATTATCGACAGGTAGAAATACTCGATGTGGCTCAACTGCGGATCGTCAGTGTCGACCCGAAAAGACTTGTTCTGCGGACCGTAAAAGTCCTTGGTGTTGAATTTCAGGTTGAACGTGATCGAATCACCCGGCGGGACGATGCTGTCGGTGGCGAAGGCCTCGGTGCAATCGCACGGCACGTGGACATTGGCAATGCGAATCGTATCCTGCGTGCGGTTGACGAACGGAAACCGGTGGTAGATCGTATAGTCGATGCCGACGTGGCCGAAGTCAAACACCGTCTCGGCGGTAGTCGGCGCGATACTCTGATTTGTCGGTATGATCTTCTTCGTCCCGGCGGCGAGGGACAGGAGAAGAGCCAGAATCGTTATCAAGTTCATATCGCTTTTTCCACCTCCGGCCCGGGCAGGAAGCCGTGCTTGCGCATCCAGGTATCGTTGTAACATTTGCTCAGGTAGCGGATACCGGCATCGCCGAAAATCCCGACGATGACCGCATCCGGTCCGAGCGAACCGGCGATCTGCTCCATTGCGAAGGCCACCGCACCGGACGATCCCCCGCCGGAGATACCTTCGGTCCGGGCGATCCGGCGGGCGCGGTTGAAGGCGTCTTTATCGGACACGGTGATGACTTCGTCGACGAGTTCCGTGTGCAGCGCCCCGGTGATGACATCGGAGCCGATCCCTTCGACTTTATAGGCGGTCGGTGGGATTTCACGACCGTTGCGGATATAATCGGCGAAAATGGAACCTTCCGGGTCGACCGCGATCGCGCGGATCTTCGGATTCTGCTCCTTGAGATAGCGGGCGGTGCCGGAGAAGGTGCCGCCGGTGCCGATACCGGCTACGAAATGGGTGATCTCGCCGTCGGTGTCGTCCCAGATCTCGGGACCGGTCAGGCGATAGTGTGCTTCGACATTGTCCTGGCTGTCGTACTGGTCGAGATCGAAATAGCCGTGCTCGCGGGCCAGCCTGCGGGCGACCGCGTAGCAGCCCCCGGGATCGTCGTGACGTTCGGTTTCGGGAGTGACGATTACCTCGCCGCCGAACGACCGGATCAGGTCGATCTTCTCCTGGCTCGTCTTCACCGGGGTGGTCAGGATTGCCTTCATGCCAAAGACCGAGGCCACCATGGCGAGGGCCGAGCCGGTGTTGCCCGACGTATTATCGATAATCGTATCGCCCGGTTTCAGGCGCCCCTCGGACATCGCTTTTTTGATGACGTAATAGGTCATGCGATCCTTCAGGGAGCCGGTCGGGTTAACGAACTCGAGCTTGACATACCCGCGCGGTCCATGCTCGGGAATGCCGGTGCGCAGGCGCACCAGAGGCGTATTGCCAATGAGGTCGAGAATGCTTTCGTACGCTTTCATATGGTCCTTCCGGTAACCCCTTAGGCTAGGCATCTTTTATACAATTTTCAACAATTTAGTTGCAAAAATGCGGGCCGCTTTTA
>CAYPYM010000897.1:0-1541 GCA_964414435.1 uncultured Ignavibacteriales bacterium
CCGGAAAACATTTCACTTGACCGCTCCTGAGAAACTCGAAAGTCGCCACAAGGAATGGGGTTAAGCCCACACCCGGAGCCGCCGGCCGAACCGGCCGATTTTTCCGCCCCGAAAATCGGTCACCCGTATCCCCCTGAAAATCAATCAACTAGTCGACTATCAAATTTAACGAGACACCAATCGGCTCGCGGCCCGCCCTTTGCCCTCTATCTGCCAGGTTCATCGTGAAACGGAGAAACGCGTGAAACGGACAATCGCAACCGCCCTGACAGCACTCATCACCACCGCCGCCGGCGCTTTCGCCCAGCCGCCGACCGTGACCTTCGACGCCTCTCGCGTTGCGGCCTCAAGCGACAGCCGCACAATCGGATACGCTGACTGGACGACTGCCGGAGTCGGCCCCGCCCTGCTCCTGCCGACCCGGACCGTCCTGATCCGGCTGGACGCCGCCGAGCAGCCGACTGATCTCACCTGGTCCTGCGGGAAATGGCGGGAGATGGGGAATTCTGGGAGTGAAATCGATCTCGATGACCGTCCCACCGGCCTTGATCCCGGGCGGCGCACCCCGGTTGCCGACCACGACCGGCCCGGCACCGCCCCGGTTCACGTGGGACCGGTAGTCGAGATCGAGAGCAACCGGTATCTGACACTGAGCCTGTTCCCCGTCTCCGTCTCGCCCGACAAACATCTCCGGCTGGCCGAGTCACTGACCCTGTCGATCGGCCCGCGTACGCTATCTCCCGCCGACCTGCTCAATCCGACAGCGGTGCGCCACCCCGGCGAACGCGGACACGAAGGCACCCTCGCCGCCTCCGGAAGTATCCCGACCTATGTCATTGTGACCGCCGACACTCTGCTCGAATCGGCACAACATCTGGCGGCGTACAAAACCGCCACCGGCTACACCGCCCTCGTGAAGGATATCGATGAGATAACGTCCGCCTACCCGGGCGTCGACGGCGCCGAGAAGCTGCGCGAGTACCTCAAGGACTTCTATGCCGACGGCGGCCGGTACGTCCTGCTGCTCGGCGACGAAACGCTTCTCCCCGTGCGGTACGCCTACTACAGCTCGACCAGCGACACGGTCTCGCTCCACGATCTCCAGCTCTGCGACCTGTATTTCGCCGACCTGACCGGCGACTGGGACACCGACGGCGACAATGTCTGGGGCGAACGGCTTGGCGATAACGCCGATTTCACCCCCGAACTCCGGGTCGGCCGTCTGCCCTTCTCTTACCCGAAGCAAGTCGACGCCTATACCGCGAAGCTCATCGCCTACCAGACCGATCCCGGCAACGGCGACCGCTCCTACCTGACCCGCGCCTTCTTTTTCTCCTCCGATGAGATGCGCGACTACGGCGGCGACGGTCAGCACGCGCGAATCGCCTCGGTCTACCCGGCGTCGTTCGAGATCGACACCACCAACGGTGTCGAGGCCGCCTCGGGCGATGATCCTCTCCCGATCAACGCCTCCGCCCCGGAATT
Source organism: uncultured Ignavibacteriales bacterium (assembly GCA_964414435.1). GTDB lineage: Bacteria > Zixibacteria > MSB-5A5 > GN15 > FEB-12 > JAGNLV01. The sequence goes on from CAYPYM010000897.1 coordinate 1,486, forward strand.
GATCGGCACCCTCTCCGACGGCTACGTCGTCGTGGAGACGTCGCGCGACGTGCGGC
>CAYPYM010000898.1:0-1541 GCA_964414435.1 uncultured Ignavibacteriales bacterium
CTCGCAGAATCCCTCGGGGTGTTCATCCGGAAACATGTCGGGAGGATAGTGAACGTATCGATAGTTCCCTTTCCTGACGCTCTTCGACCAGACGAACTCGGTGACACCGATGCGGTGCACCGGCTGACATCCGCCGGTCAGGAGCGACCCGATGTCTTTGCCGTCGGCAGTTTCCATCGACTCTATCCCGGCCAGGGAGCAGACCGTCGGGGCAAAGTCCACGCTCTCCACGATCTCATCACAGACGCGCCCGGCAGGGAAATGGCCAGGCCAGCGCCAGATATACGGAACCCGCGTTATCGCATCGGAGCAGATCCCGGGAGCTTTCTCCATGATCCCGTGCTCGCACGCATAATCGCCGTGGTCGGAGGAGTACACGACGATCGTGTTCTCCGCAAGCCCCTCCTGGTCCAGGAATGCGAGCATCTCTCCCACCGCGTAATCCACGTGGCTGATATTGCCGAGGTATCCGTGGAGCTTCCGAAGTCGACCCGCTTCGAAGGTCTTGGGCTCGAACAGCGTCCAGCGGCCGGTCCTCCAGTGCCCTGCAGTCCTTCGGAGGTGTGGCGCCTTCAGACTCATGTCGTACTCGGCGTTGGGAGGGAGGTGAAGCTTCGACTCGTCGTACAGATTCCAGAACTGCTGCGCGGGAGTGTAGCACTGATGAGGCTTCGGGAGGTTCATCTGGAGGAAGAACGGAACGCCAGCGGTCCGGCATTCGCGGATGAAGTCCATCGAACGGCGCACCATGTAGCCTTCCTGCCCGTCCTCGTACGATACCTTGCTCGGACGGCCCTCGACCGTCTGGCGTCCCCTGTCGCCGAGCTCCTGCATGGCGCCATGGTCTTCGAGGTTTTCAAGCCCCCGCTCGGCGAGGTACTTTGCGTATTCCTCGCTTCGCCCGCCTATGCTCGTGCCGCAGGTCTCGACGAAGAAATCGGTGTCATCTTCTATCCAGTATTCGGGAGCGTGTTGCTTGCCGATCGCTCCGGTGCGATAGCCACGAGCGCGGAGGTGCCCGTAGATCGATGGCAGCCCGGACGGATTCGGACCGGAGAGTCCGTAATACCCGTGGTTGTGACAGTACTGGCCCGAGCCCCAGCAGAGGCGGCTCGGCGTGCAGATCGGATTCTGGGTGATGGCGGTAGTGAACCTGACCCCCTCCGCGGCGAGCCTGTCCAGATTGGGAGTCTGTACGTCGGGATGTCCTTCGTGGCCGAGCACCTTGGCGTTGTGCTGGTCGGAAAACAGGAACAGGATATTTGGGAAACTGGACATGTCGCTCTCCTTACGTATCGTCTCGAGGCCGGGGACCCACATCCGACGTGTCGATCGGCACGAAACCGAGACTGAAGGCCGGCGAGTCCGCGGCGAGGGAAAAATCAAAGGCTTTGGGGCTTTTCATCCTCGGGTCTTCGAACAGCGAATGATGATCGTGACCGAGTTCTCTCCACTCGTCCAGACCGATGGCGTCCGACCCGTCGCGCTCCATGAAGGCAAGTTTCCGGCTGGCCACGTCCCACATCAGGTTCAGGTCGCTG
>CAYPYM010000899.1:0-1537 GCA_964414435.1 uncultured Ignavibacteriales bacterium
ACAATCAATAGCTTCCTGCGGAGTATTAACTATTGGTTCATTCTCATTGAAGGAAGTATTGAGCAATAACGGTAGACCTGTCTTTTCCCTGAATTTATCGATCAATTCATAAAATTTCGGCGACACATCCTTATGCACAGTCTGCAATCTTCCCGTACCGTCAACGTGAGTGACCGCTGGGATAAGTCTCCTCTTATCCTCTTTAATCCTGTACACCTTTTCCATAAAATAAACGTCGTCATCCGTTTCAAAATAGTCTTTCACATACTCTCTTAAAATTGAAGGTGCAAATGGACGGAATGATTCCCTCTTTTTAATTTTTTTATTCAATATTTCTTTGGCATCCTTCCTGCCTGGATTGACAAGGACCGATCTATTGCCAAGTGCCCGTGGTCCAAATTCAGTCCGCCCTTGGAACCAACCCACTACTGCACCGTCTGCTAATACCTGCGCTGTTTTTTCAATTATTTCCTGCTCATTCAGTTTTAAGAATTTCAGATTTCGATCATTTAGTATTGTTTTCACCTCGTTGTCACAATAAGAAGGGCCGAATGCAGCGCTTTTAATATGCTCAGTTCTTGGTTTGTCAAGCAAATTATGATACAGATATAATGCTGATCCTATTGCCGTGCCTGCATCATATCCTGCTGATGGAATATATACTTTTTTAAACTTCGTTCTTTCAAAAATCTTACCGTTTGCAACAGAGTTCTGTGCAACTCCTCCGGCGATGCAGATATTTTGTAGCCCTGTTTTTTCGTACAAATTTTTCAGGATATGAAAGATCACATCTTCGGTCATCTTCTGTACTGAAGCAGCCAAATTTTTGTGATATTCCGTTAACGGTTCACCGTTCTTTCTTGGATTCCCGAATTCTCCTATAAAGTAATCCGAATATAGCCTGCCGATTTCTGGTGCACTGTTCTCCCATGTCATTGATACACCCTTGCCCGAATGAAGAAAATAATTTTCATTCAATTCAAACTGCCCTTCTTTGGTCAGCAACATCACATCCCTGAGCTTATGATAATGATAAGGTCTTCCATATGGCGCCAGGCCCATCATTTTATATTCATCTCCGTAATTTGGGAAACCAAGGAGTTGCGTAAATGCAGTATAGAAAATTCCAAGCGAATGCGGATAGGTTACCGAGTTTAGTACCTCAATTTTATTCTCATTTCCAATAGCGGTCATAGTCGAAGAAAAATCACCGAAACCATCGATGGACAGAATAGCAGAATGACTGAATGGGGAGGCGTAAAAGGCCGATGCCAGGTGCGATCGGTGATGCTCAACGTGTCTGATCTCAGCTTTAATATCCTTTTCATCTACTGCAAGTGCTCGGGCAACATCAGATTTAAGAGAGCTTACTTTCTTTAAATTGACTAGCCTGTCTTTTATAAAACCGGGCCTTATAATTTTTTTTATCGAACTTAATAATTTCTTTTTGAGATGTGCAGAAGGATTCCTGCCGATGGTTATATAATCTATATCCTTAATTGTGATCCTGGCATCTTTCAGACAAAATTTAATGGAT
>CAYPYM010000900.1:0-1534 GCA_964414435.1 uncultured Ignavibacteriales bacterium
GACGGCCACAAGACCAAGGTCCTGATCGACTATTTCCTGAAAGAGAAGCTCGAATTCGAATATGTCCCTATCGACATCTCGCAGGCGGCGCTCGAGGATCTCTCGGCCGATATGAACAAGGACTTCCCCGCACTGGAGATTAACGCCCTCGTGTCTGAGTATTTCAGCGGCATCAAATGGCTCAACCATCGGTCGGAACGGCGCAACCTGGTACTGTTCCTCGGGTCGAACATCGGCAATTTCAGCCACGCCCAGGCGCGCTTCTTCCTGCGCAATCTCTGGAACGGCCTCAAGAACGGCGACCATCTCCTGATCGGATTCGACCTCAAAAAAGATATCGAACTGCTGCTCACCGCCTACAACGATCCGAAAGGCGTCACGGCGGCGTTTAATCTCAATGTTCTCGAACGGATCAATCGTGAGCTGGGCGGACGGTTCGATATTTCCAAGTTCCGCCATTTCGGTACGTACGACGTGTTTACCGGCGCGATGGAGAGCTACATCGTTTCGCTGGCCCAGCAGGAAGTGTATATCGAGGAGATCGGGCGGTCGTTTGTATTTTGGCCGTGGGAGCCGATCCACACCGAGTATTCCTACAAGTATCTCGAGTCCGATATCAACACGCTCGCGCACGAGACCCTCTTCACCGTCCAGGATCATCTCTACGACAGCCGCAACTGGTACGTCGATTCGATCTGGCGGGTGCACAAATCCAACGGGCACAGAAGCTCGCCGACCCCTTGACCCGGAAAGGACCTTGCCATGCCGACCGCGACTCGACCGGAGTCATTTGACGCTATCGTAATCGGAGCCGGGCAGGGTGGCAAACCGCTCGCGGTTGCTCTGGCCGGGGCCGGGCACCGCACCGCGCTGATCGAACGACAATTCGTCGGCGGCACCTGCATCAATTACGGCTGTACCCCTACCAAGACAATGATCGCAAGCGGTCGCGTGGCCTATCTCGCGCGGCGCGCCCCCGAATACGGTGTAAACGTCGGAGCCTTCGCCATCGATTTGGCCACGGTCCGACGACGCAAGCGCGAGATCGTGCAATCGTTCCGCTCCGGCAGCGAAAAACAGATTGCCGAAACCGAACGGCTCGAACTGATCTACGGTCACGCCCGGTTCAGCTCGGCCCATACCCTCTCGATCGTTCTCAACGACGGAGGTCACCGCGAGCTCTCGGCGCCGATGATTTTCGTCAACGCCGGCGCCCGGCCCTCGGTGCCGCCGATCGACGGTCTCGACCGAATCGACTATCTCGACTCGACCTCGATCATGGAACTGGATCGTCTGCCGGAGCATCTGCTCGTGCTCGGCGGCGGGTATGTCGGACTGGAGTTCGCGCAACTGTTCCGGCGCCTCGGGAGCCGGGTCACCATAATTCAGGCGGGGCAGCAGCTCCTCGACCGCGAGGACACCGATATCGCCGAGGCGGTCCGGCAGATCCTTGTCGATGACGGAATCGAGATCATGCTGAAAACCGCCGCCACCGGTGCGTCGAAAAACAGCGAGGGGCAGTTTGAGCTGCAGG
>CAYPYM010000901.1:0-1533 GCA_964414435.1 uncultured Ignavibacteriales bacterium
TTGGCACAAAAGGCTGCCATAGAAATAGTTACAAAAGTTTCTGATATTAAGAAAGAACTAGCTGTACCAATTCCTTTTAGACTCGGAATTAGGGTAAACAATAAAAATAGGTTTATAAGAGCAGCTGTTCCAACTATTTTAAAAAATTCTTTTTCGAAATTCATCGGGAGCATTGTTTGTATCCCGTAAACATTGCTAATTGAAATCACAAATGGCAACCAGGCAAGTATTCGTAGCACATTAATCGATTCAGTAAATTCCTTCCCCAATAATATATTTCCAATATGACCTGCAAAAAGAAATATCAACAATGAAATCATAAAAGCAAGTAATCCTTGTAACTTTAATAGTTTACTATTGAATCTAATAAATTTTTCTTTGGAATCCTTTATTAAATAACTAACATGAGGAAAAATACTCTGACTAATTGGACCCAGAATGCCCTGCGCTGCAATTCTGATTTTATCAGCGGCTGAATAATACCCTACTACTTGCTCATTTGTTAGCAGACCTAAAATAAAAATATTAGAATTAGTATACAGATTAATTGCTATTGTTGATTTGAATAAATCGAAACCATTCTTCAATTGCTTTCTAATCATTACAACGTTAGGAAAGAAAAATTTTAAATTGAACCTTTTGATAACAAATATTAAGCCTATGAGTCCAACTAATATTTGAACGCAGGAATTTATACCGGCTAACAACAAAAAATCACTCTGTGTTTTTATTAAAACAAAGATTGCAATTGTTCCACCAAACCTCACTAAAAAATTAATAATAGTTATGTATCTCATTTTTTCAATACCCTGAAAAAACCATTGCGGAAATAAAATATTCCCAATAACGATACCAAATGTTATAAAATATAATTCTTCGTATTTATTAAAAAAATCAAAATAATTAACAACAATAATCATTATTACTAAAGATAAAAGTCCTAAAAATATTTTTGTATATATTACAGACGAAAAAATATTGCTTATAATATCAAAATTACTCCTGTTTACTGAGACTTCTTTTGTTGCGCTTAAATTAAAACCATAATCACTAATGGTTACCAAATAACCAATGAATGCGGCTGCAAAATTAATCAGGCCATATTTTTCTGGTCCTAATATTCTGACAATATAAGGCAGGGTTATTAAGGGAAATAAATAGTTAGATAATTGCAGGAAACTAAGTGCACCCCAGTTTTCTATTAATTTTCTTTTATCATTTGATATTTTACGATACTTTTTGAACAAATAATTATCTGGAATTGATTCTTATAAAGTTTCTATAAGCACTTATTTAAAATAATAATTATTTTACCTCTTAAAGAATAACAAAGGTCTAAATAATCTCCCTTGTTCGATAATTTTAATTATTTCAATAATCAATTTTATCTAAATAATATAATTCATCAAACTTTGAATAATAAATCAAACAAACTAAATCTAAATATTAGGCATGCTCAAATTGATGATTTATCAGTACTTACAAATTTATGTATAGAACTGGGATATAAATCAACCATCAATGAAATAAAAA
>CAYPYM010000902.1:0-1533 GCA_964414435.1 uncultured Ignavibacteriales bacterium
GGTCCCTATTGCTGGCGCCTCGATATCCCCCTCTGCGGTGTGTACGCCTTCCGCGACACGACGACGTCTCTCCAGTTCGGTCATTGCGATCTCGCGACCTACACCTTCAGCGCCTACAACGAACTCAATCCCGATCAACCGACCCGATTCATGATACTCGACGGCCCCGGCGAAATTGCCGATTCCGGCGATTCGCTCGGCCTCTGGACCTGGCAGCCGACCGCGGCCGATATCGGCAAGACCTACACCGTGTCGGTCGAGGCGAGCGGCTGCGGTGAATGTGCCCAGAAGTCGATCGAGGTACAGGTTGTCAAAACGCCGTTCGAGTTCGTGGGTCCCGAGATCGAACCGATCATCCTCCCCGTCGGTGATACGGCGGTGCTCGATGCAGGCATCCCGGTCGGATGCTACGACGGTTATCTTGCCGGCGACGGCGGCGCGCCGGAGGGCCACTGTTATCTCGACGCCGACGGCCTGCTTCATTTCGAGAGCGACGCCGGTTGTCGCGGTCTGTACAATGCGCTGGTCGGCCTGACCGATCTCACCGACACGCTGTATCGCGACGTCCCGGTGCTGGTCACCGACGAAGCCTGTATGCTGCGGGGCAATGTCGACGGCGACATGACTGACGGCGGCGCCGTCAACGTAGCCGACCTGACCTGGCTGGTAGCGTATGTGTTTACGGGCGGGTTGCGACCGACCAGCATGGCCGAAGGCAATGTCGACGGTATATATGATATTAACATAGCCGATGTCACCTATCTGGTGACTTACCTGTTCGGGACCGGCCCTGCGCCGCCGGCGTGCCCGTGACGGCGTGGGCCGGACGAGAGAGATCCGCGTCGAAACAAATGCTTGACACGATTTGACACGCGGGCTATTATAATAGTGAGAGCAGTCTATGTTCGTACTGCTTTCCCGGCGTGATCCACCAGACCATCCCGGGAGAGTCCTCACAAATCCGATCCGAGTACGGGCGGCTGTCTCATGCAACGCGGGCATGTATCTTAGGCTCTGGGCAATTGGATCCGTCCCCATCACTTACAAGACCGTCTACCGTCAGAAGAAATCTGCCCGGGACCAGCGCTGGTCTATGCGTGAGCGGCGGATCCTCGTCTGGTCACCGACCGCTCTGCGGGCAACCGCCGTGCTGACACAACCTGATGGGAAGCTTTCAGGAAGTCTGTGCGATAGACAATCCTGAACAGCGCTTGAACGCGAGGGAGCCGCGCCGGCAGGAGGCCGACGGCGGTGATCTCCACGGGAGGAAGGATTGCATCATGAGATTCGGGATGGCACGACTGACGTTGCTCTCCTCACTGCTTATCGCTCTGCTGGCCTCCAGCGCCTTTACCGCCAAAAAGCCGCCGGATAAACGAGTGGTCGATACCCGGGTGTACCGCGCCATGCAGTATTCGTTTTCGTATCCCGATGAAACGCCGTCGGGGCGTGCGGATGGTGATCACGCGACCGCAGTAAATCCGGGAATCGCCGTGCCGTCGATCTTGCCCTGGGCGTCGCAAACGCCGATCA
>CAYPYM010000903.1:0-1531 GCA_964414435.1 uncultured Ignavibacteriales bacterium
TCGGGCAAGGTGGCCAGCAAGAAGGAGGTCGAGGACGAGACTGAAGTCGGCCACTTCACCAACCTCGACGAGGGGACGGGAATTGTCCACTGTGCGCCGGGCCACGGGCCGCAGGACTTTGAGCTGGGCCGTGAATACGAGCTGGACGTGCTCAGCCCGGTTGACGACGCGGGCCGGTTCACGGCGGACGTGGAGCCCTTTGAGGGCAGGCCGGTCCGGGGCAGCAACCCGTCGGTTGCGGAGTACCTGGAGAAGGGAGGCTACCTGCTCGGGCAGGAGCGCATACGCCACCGCTACCCGGTCTGCTGGCGCTGCAAGACACCGCTCATATTCCGCCTGACGGAGCAGTGGCTCCTCGACATAGGGGCGGTGAAGCAGAAGCTGCTGGACGAGGCCGGCGGGGTGGAGTGGCTGCCGGAGTTCGCAAGGGAGCGGATGCTCGCTTGGCTGGCAAATGCGACCGACTGGACGTTGAGCCGCCAGCGCTACTGGAACATACCGCTGCCCGTGTGGAAATGTCCGGGCGGCCACATGCACGTTGTTTCCGGCGCCCACGAGCTGGAGCAGCTGAGCGGGCAGGCGGTGCCCGACCTCCACAGGGACGTTGTGGACGGCATTCACTTCGACTGCCCGGAGTGCGGCGCCCCGACGGACCGAATCCCGGACGTCCTGGACGTTTGGTTCGACTCCGGAGCCGCCAGCTATGCGGTGCCCGGCTACCCGCTCAAGGAGGGCCGCTTCCAGGAGGTCTGGCCCACCGACTGGATAGACGAGGGGCAGGACCAGATACGCGGCTGGTTTTACACGCTGCTGGTCCTGGGCGTGGCCCTGTTCGACAGGTCCCCATACGGGCGGGTCAGCATGCACGGCTGGGTGGTCGACCGCAACGGGGAAAAGATGAGCAAGAGCAAGGGCAACTTCGTGACGGGCAGGGAAGCGCTGAAGGAGCTCGGGCCTGACGTCCTGCGCTTCTACGTCCTGTGGGAGTCCGCGCCCTGGGACATAGTCAGGTATGACCCCCAGCGGGCCCGGAAGGAGATAGGCAGGATGTTCCGCGTGTGGGAGAACCTCTACAGCTACCTGGTCAGGTTCGCGCCCGGGGAACCGGAGCGCGGCCAGCTTGTGATGGAAGACAAGTGGGTGCTGAGCAAATACAACCGTATGCTGCAGGAATTCCTTGCAGACTTTGAGGGATACCGGCTGCACCACGCCACCCGGCGCATCTACGATTTCATAGTCGAGGACTTCAGCCGCAGCTACATGAAGCTGGCCAAGGAGCGGGTCCGCGACGGGGACCAGACGCCCCTGTGGGTCATGAAGCAGCTGCACCACGGGCTGCTGAGGCTGGTCGCGCCCATCGCGCCGCAGTTCACCGAGGAAACCTATGCCGACTACGCTAGGAGGTTCGGCGGGAAGGAGAGCGTGCTGCTCGACAGCTACCCGGAGCCGGACATTTCCCTGATAGACGACGACGTGGAAGCGGAGGTGGACAGTGCGCTGGCCGTGGTAGAGGCGCTGATGGCCTACCGCA
>CAYPYM010000904.1:0-1529 GCA_964414435.1 uncultured Ignavibacteriales bacterium
GGTTGGATACAGCGTAAAATTACTCCGGAGGGTAGTTTGGTCAAAATCGAAGAGCAAGGCGCCAAAGAGTTGCAAAAATTGTATTCGGGGCTTAAAGTTTTAATGGAAACATCTTATCCGCCTTCGGCGACATTGGAAGGAACTGTCTTCACTGGGTTAGGTGAAGGCGCCTATTATGTCTCGAAAAAGCTCTATCAAAAGCAAATTGTTGAAAAGTTAGGTTTTGAACCTTATCCTGGCACGCTCAACCTCAAGTTGTCAACAAATCATGACGTTAAAACTCGTTTGGAGATCGACGCTTACCCTGCAATTGAAGTTCAAGGCTTCAAGAACGATGACCGCGCATTTGGGTTGGTAAAATGTTACCCAGCAATTATTAGAGACACAGTTAAGGGTGCGTTGGTAACAGCTTTACGCAGTCATTATGACGCTTCAGTTTTGGAATTAATTGCGCCCGTTTGTCTTAGAAAAGCTCTTTCTCTAAAGGATGGTAACAAAGTGAAAGTAGAGGTCTATACCCAAATCAACTAAAATGGCATTGCAATAGAATACGAATGTCTAACTTTTTCTTGATGGCCTGGTTTACGTCTCGTAGAAATTAAGTAGCCGAGGAGTAAACCAAATACTAATCCGCCTAGGTGCGCCAAAATATTCACGCCTTCACCGGAGCTAATAAAGAAAAGAAAGAAAGCGTAAACTAATGCTCCTAGAATCGATTGCCGTACAGAGCCTCTTCCATATATCACACATGCCCCGAAAAGTGCAAAGATTGCTCCTGATGCACCAACAGAAATAAAATTTGGACCGAAAGCTAAAGAAAGGACGTTTCCAACTAAGCCACCGAGTAAGTAGATTGAAAGGAATTCTGGTAGTGAAAACATTTCCTCCCCCCGTAATCCGAAGATAAGTAGAAATAGCATGTTGCCCGCAAGGTGGAATATTGAGGCGTGGATGAACATAGAAGTTAAAAGTTGGTAATACCAACCGTTGAAAACAAAAAAGTTATATTGTCCCCATTGAGCTTGTACTTCAATGCTTGTCGAAAATGCATTGCCGCTAAGTATAGCAGTGTAAATGTAGATAGCTACATTTATGGCGATTAGAATGTAAGTTGGTTTGTATTTTTCGCAACCCATAATTGTGCAACCAGTTATTTGGCAAGCTTGTCGATTATTTTCTGTTTAATCTTTGATGAACTATCTAAAGCGTTCTCTCCAAACCTGCCAATCCTAACAACTTCAACGGGCAGTTTATTTTTAGCCACATAGGTTTTAACTTCTTTCTCCATTTCTGTCTGGTCATAGCCTAACGCGATTATGTCTGGCCTGATTTTTTCAATAACCTCGCCGATATGCAGGTTTTCGTAGCCGAGGACTGCTTCATCAACGATCCTCAACGATTCCACCAAAGCATACCGTTGGTCCTCAGACATTATCGGCTTTTTGCCTTTCATTTTTTCTACTGTGCTATCTCTGGCAATGATTACAATGAGTGTAGCGTTCTCCCCGCCTGCCTTTTTGGCTTCCTCC
>CAYPYM010000905.1:0-1529 GCA_964414435.1 uncultured Ignavibacteriales bacterium
CCCGCAGTTTGATTACCCCGCCAGCATGCTGAATTTTTCCGTTGGGAAACAGCAGTTTGCAGCCTACAACACCGATTTTTTGGTCAGACTCCAAAACAGCCGTGAGAGTTTCGAGCCATTTGCTGTCGGTAATTTCGATGTCATTATTTAGAAGTAAGATCTGTTTTGCGCTGTTTGCAAGTGCAATCTTAATTCCTTGGTTGTTTGCGATGGAGAAACCCCTGTTCGCTTTGTTTTTTATCAATTGGACTTGCGGGAAGTACTCTTGCAGCATTTCTGTCGATCCATCGGTGCTTGCATTGTCCACTAGAATTACTCGGCAGTTCTGACTTTTTGTATTGGCAAAGAAAGTGGTGAGGCACTTATGCAAAATCTCTTTGCCGTTCCAATTAACGATTATGACATAAGTGAGCGAATAGGCCACAGATACACCTCAACACTGACATTAGTCTTATTGATTTAATCTCTTTTTTGTTTTAATTCAAGAAACGATTTTACAGAAATTAAATTTACGGTAACCTGCAACTACTTTAAAGTCCCAATAGGATGTAATTGAATAAGGCGCTTTTAGATTATTTTTTCTCTCCATACATAAGGTGCTTTCTTGGTTATCTCCAGCGGTAGCCTATAGGTGGGTTCTTGTGGACCGAATTCTTTTGCCCACTTAACCATTATCTTGACTCCTTCTCCTAAGTTAGTTGCAGTTTTGTAGCTGAGTAACTTCTCAGATTTTTCGGAAGTGCAATATGCATATTTTACTTCTCCTGGTCTTTCATCCTCATAAATAGGCTTAAGTTTGCTATCCAAGGCTTTTAGAACAATCCGGCATGCCTCGTTTATTGTTGTGACCTCTTTGCTTCCTACATTAATTGTTTGGCCGTTAGCTTTGCTTTCCAATCCTGCATTTGCGATTGCAGGTGCCACATCTCCTATATATGAAAAAGCTCTTTCTTGCTCACCGTCTCCAAAAATGTAGGGTTCTTTTCCTTTCATAATTCTATTTATCCAAATCCCTAAAACATTTCTGAAAGGATCAGAGATATTTTGTTTTGGCCCATAAACATTATGTGGTCTTAAAATTACGTAGTCAAAGTTATAGGTGCGTGCGAAGATATTGAGCATACTTTCGCAATAAGTTTTGCCGCATCCATAAGGGTCTTCTGGCATTGGGGGCATATCTTCATTGAAGGGTGGTTGTTGGCTTCCATAGACAGCCATTGAGGAGGTAAAAATGAATTTTTGAACGTTGTTGTTCACAGCAGCAACCAATAGGTTATTCATCGGTGTTATGTTTATGTTGTTGATTTCGATTGGTGAAAATATCGATTGTCCTTCTGCAGCATAAGCGGCTAAATGGAAAACGGTATCAAATTTTTCGTCGCTAAAGATCTTGGTTACTTTTTGGTAATTTCTGAGATCAACTTTGATAAATTTGCATTTCTTGTTAACATTAGATTGGAAGCCTCCGCTTAAATCATCAACGGATACAACGTTGTGACCTCTATCGACGATTTCATCAACAAGCCATG
>CAYPYM010000906.1:0-1528 GCA_964414435.1 uncultured Ignavibacteriales bacterium
AAAAAATCCATAAGGAAAATATTCCCACATCTTTATGAAGAACTAGAAAAAGGAGAAGTAAAAGTTCCAATTAAGTCTGTTCGAAAAGACGCTCTTGAAGCTGAAAAAACTGCTGCTATTGAGGAATATGAGGATAACAACGAAGAAGAATTTATCCCATGTACCAAAATGCCTGATAAACTGCGCCATTTTAATCCCTCCGCCGTCGATTTTATTCGTAGATGCGACACGGAAACGCAAGCTGAAGAAATTATTGTTTATCTGCAAAAGAAAGGCGAAATAACCCAAGACAACGCTGAACAACTTAGATGCCAGCTTAAGAGGAATGGTGTGAGGAGTTTTGGTTCTAAAAAAGAAGAAAACTATTATTTTAGGGAAGGCGGCTTCTGTTAACCTGGTTCAAACCTACGTTTCACGAGCAAAGAATAATGCGTTAACAATAATCAACTGCTGAAATAGCCTCACTTTTTGGTACTAATAAAATGCTATGTTAAAAATAAGGATTAGTTCGTTATACTTGTTTGCACCGTTAATTACCCATCTGGAAGCAGACACAGTGAAAGAAATATTGTTCTATTATAAAATTTGTCTTTGTTAATAGAGAGTTAACAAGGACAATTTATGATGGTTGTAGATAAGAAAAAGAGCCAAAAAAAATTAATAGGCTAAATCTGATATTTCTGATGTGTTTTATACAGGTTAATTCGTAAACGGTTTCTTAAGTTTCAGTTTTTTTTTATTGACAACACAAAGACAACGCTTGAAATTATTAAAAGAAAGCTAAGGAAAAGTAATAAGCCTGTATATTTTAGGTTGGTTGCGAAGATTACGCCGCTGACTATAGGTCCAAGAGTTTGCCCTATATCCATCATGGTTGAAAGGAATCCCATTGAAGCGCCCACCAAAGTGGTAGGCACCAAGTCACAGACCATCGGCGAAGTCGACGAGAGCACGGTGGCAAACGAAACCCCATATCCAAGTGCCAACAAAAGCAGCAAGGGAAACTGTGTTGTGAACGGGATTGCCGCAACCAACAAGGAACCGGCTATGATACCTGCGATTATGGGTTTAGTTCGCCCTATTTTGTCCGAGATTCTTCCGATGAAAGGTCGGGCAATAACCAAAGCCATTATCTCGCTGCCCGTGATAATTCCTACCAAAAGAAGATCCAACCTTAACACGTCGGTTAAGTATCCTACCAAGAAAAACTCAACTGAACCAAAAACATAGTATTGGATGGCTTGGACGAAGCTCACGCCTAATACACTGGTGTTTTTGATTATGGTTAGCCATCCACTGAACATTTTTCTGGGTGACTTTTCCGCTGTCACAGACTCTGGTGCAAAGGTCCTTTTCTCAGCTAAAAAGAGCAAAGCGATGGAAAAAGCGGTTACACCAGCGATTCCCACCGCAACATAAAGAGTGAAAAAGTTCTCATTGGTTACGAAAAGTATGTAGCCGCCCAAAAACGGCGCCAAAGCCCTACCCACGGCAGTTGCAGAGTTAAAAATCGAAATGCGCTCTCCAA
>CAYPYM010000907.1:0-1522 GCA_964414435.1 uncultured Ignavibacteriales bacterium
ATCGATTCGATGGTTCTGTTGGCGGCGTCCACGGTGGTCAGATCATCGAGATTCTCAACCATGAGCCGGCCGATCTCGGCCACCTTTTCGGTGCTCACATTGGCGTTGAACTCCATAACGGTGGGGATAATCCCCGCGCCGGTGATGTCAGCCACCGACTGGGCGGCATCCCTGGGAGTCTTGAAAGCGACCAGGATGGTATCGCCGGGGCCGGGCTTGTCGATTAACCGAACGGCGATCCGGGTCACGATTGCCAGGGTGCCCTCGGAGCCGATGATTACATCCCCCAGCGAGAACCCCTTGCGGTCATTGAAGCAGCCGGTTTTGAGGCGGGAGCCATCCATCAGGACCGCCTCCAGCCCGATCACATAGTCTTTGGTGACGCCGAACCGCTTGCAACGAAGGCCGCCGGCGTTTTCGGCGATGTTTCCACCGATCGAACACTCTTCATAGCTGGCCGGATCGGGAGGATAGGCCAGACCGTGGGCGAGAGCGGTGTCCTGGACCTCTTTGGTGATATCGCCGGGGCCGCAATAGGCGATTTTTCGTGACGGGTCTATCTCAATCGACTTGAGCTTCTCAACGGAAAGCAGCAGAGCCCCCGGGCTGACGACACAGCCGCCGGAAAGCCCGGTCCCGGCCCCTCGGGGGGTGACGGGGATGCCTCTGTCGCGGCAGAATTTGAGAGCCGTGACGATATCTTCGACAGACTGCGCGAGCAACAGGCATTCGGGGGTGCGACGGTGGGTCGCCGCGTCGTGGGCGTAGTTGTCAAAATCTTCGCCCCCGGTGACCAGAGACTCAGGCGCGGCCAAGAGCTCTCGGAGTTCGCTGATTTGCTGAGGCGTCATGACAGTCCTTTGTCAATAGTCCGGTTGGCAGGGCTAGCTTTTAGAGGAGTCGGACTTGGTCTTTGAACTGGAGGAGTCGGACGAAGAAACGGCCGAATCGGTTTTCTCCTTCTGGGCGTCGCGGCGATAGCTGCCACTCCGATAGTCGGTCTCGTAGAAGCCCGAACCCTTGAATATGATTCCGGCGCCGCCGGAGATCAGGCGCTTCGTCTTGCCGCCGCACTTGGGGCAGACCTCGATTGGCTTCTCAGTCATCGACTGGAACTCCTCAAACTCATGGCCACATTCGGGGCAGCGATATTGATAAGTCGGCATCTCTAAGTGCAAACTCCCAGGTTGCTGTTGTTTTCGCCGATATTCGGCTGAATAATCAAACTGCTCAACCGGCGGGTGGGTTCCCGCCCGATCGGCGAGTTAGAAGGCGGCGCGACCGTGGGGCCGCGCCGCGCAGACATTTCGATCAGCTCTTGACCGATTTCATGGCCGAAAGATCCGGACCGGCCTTGACAACATCGGGCGGGCAGCCGTCCTGGAACTTCTTGAAGTTCTCGATGAACAGCGAGGCCAACTGAATGTACTTGTCCTGATAGGCCTTGGGGTCTTCCCAGGTCTCGGCCGGTTTGAGCACCTTATCCGGGACGCCTTCGCAGTGCAGGGGTACCTCGAACCCG
>CAYPYM010000908.1:0-1519 GCA_964414435.1 uncultured Ignavibacteriales bacterium
CCGATACTGGAGGCGCTGTTGAAACACCATCGTGAAGAGGGCCCAGTAGACCTTCATTCCCCGCCGTCCTGGTAGATTCGCGCAACGATCTGCTCTATCGGTTCCCATGCCGAGAACAGGTCGACGATTCTTCGCGAGGAGGTCACCGCGGAGATGATCGTGTTGATGTCCACCTGCTGCGGGCTGTAGGAGAACGTGAGACGGCCGTCACATTCCGTCATCTGTGTGCCCGGAATCGTTTCCACCTCACCTGACCCTTCGGTGTCGATTTCGAGCCAGCGCTTTGCGCCCGAACTGCGGCGAAGACCCTCCAGGTCGCCGCCGTAGACCAGGCGGCCCTCCTGCAGAACCAGGACCCGGTCCGAGAGCTCCTCGATATCATCCATGTCGTGCGTGGTGAGAATGACCGTCACCCTGGTTCGCCGATTGTATTCGCGGATGAACCGGCGAACGGAAATCTTTGCCGATGCGTCGAGCCCGATCGTCGGCTCGTCCAGAAAGAGTATCCGAGGCGCATGGACCAGCGCTGCCGCCAGCTCGCACCGCATACGCTGACCGAGCGAGAGCTGTCGCACGGGAACGGCGAGAAGGGGTGCAAGGCCGAGGAGCTCCTGGAGCTCACCAAAGTTACTCCGGAAGTCGGCTTCGGCAACCTGATACATCTTCTGCAGGAGCTTGAACGACTCGACAACCGGCAGGTCCCACCAGAGCTGCGTCCGCTGCCCAAAGACCACCCCGATCCTACGAACATGCTCGATGCGGTTCTCCCACGGCACCATGCCGGCCACGACGCACTGCCCCGCGTCGGGTCTCATGATGCCGCTCAGGATCTTCACGGTCGTCGATTTTCCTGCGCCGTTCGGGCCGATGTAGCCGAGTATCTCTCCCTCGTCGACGGTGAAAGAAAGATCGCGGAGCGCAGCAATCTCGCGGTAGTCGCGCCGGACAAGCCCCTTGAGTGCGCCGCCAATCCCGTGTCCCCTGAGGGCAATCCTGTAGGTCTTCTGCAGTTTGGATACGGAAATGCAGGACACGTGGTCTCCCGGACGCATCTACGCGTCAATCCGGTCCAGATGATAATGTCGTCGTGATTCAGTGCGTGACAGCTTCCGTGCTGCGCACAGCCGAGAACGAAGGAAGCTCCCGCCGGTTGCGCGACCCGCGCCCCGACCGTGGGAGGGAGAGGTTAGCAGGATGCCGCGGCATGGTCAAGGTGCTCCCGGCAATGCTGCGCGGCCCCTTCCGGGCGCGGAGAGCGACTAACGGGGGTCACAGATAGCCCTTCGCGGCGAGCTCTTCGACCAGTGCGCGCATATGCGCGGCCGGCTTGTGCCTGGCGGACAGCTCGACAATCGGCCGTCGGGAAACGCTCATCCGTTCGACTTCGGCGGAAAACGGTATCCAGCTCTCCAGGAATCCCGGATACTCGCGTCTGAATGACTCCATACATTCTCGATGAACGCGGAGCTGCGGCCTTACCATCGAGAAGAAGGCCGTGATTCTGTCCAACGGCAGCTTC
>CAYPYM010000909.1:0-1518 GCA_964414435.1 uncultured Ignavibacteriales bacterium
TGTTCCGCCTGCCGGGCGACCGTCATAGCGCGCTGTGCCTGCTGGCGTTGTTCGAGTGTTTTCGCCGACTCCATCAGGCGGCGGGCGCCGGCAATCGCCGCCTCCGAATCGCGCGTGCGGAGCACCGCCACCGTGTCGCCGGCCTTGACCGGGGTGCCGACCTCGGAGGTGAGCGAAACCAGCGTGCCGTCGATCGGCGCCGTGACCCGCTCCCGGTCGAGTACGTCGGTGAAGCCGTCGACCGAGACCGTCACCGGCATCGTCTGACGCCGGACGGGCGCGATTTGGACGCTGACCACAGGATCCGGTGAGTTGGCTCCGTCATCCTGCGCGGTCTTGTCGCCGCAGCCGCCGATCAGGACTCCCAGCAGGAGCAGGGCGGCCGCTGCGCGGATTCCATTCATGGGCGCACCTCCTGTTCCGGCCGGATGATCATGTCCAGCCGCGCTTTGAGTGATTGAATCTCCGCCAGGGCATCGATCTCAGACCGGCGGGTGTCGGTCAGGCTCTGCTGGGCGAAAAGTACCTCCGCCGCGGTTGCGTTGCCGTCGGCGTACTGCGCCGTCGTCAGCAGATAGTTCTTCTCGGCGGTCTGCACCGTCTCGCGGATTGCGAGCAGTCGTACGCGAGTGTCGATCAGCCGAAGGCGGGTATCGCGATAGTCGGCAGTCGCATTGCGCCGCACCAGTGCGATGTTGTCCTCGGCCGACTTCAGCTCCGTCCGGCTGCGGGCCGTTTCCGTGTTTCGCCTTCCGCGATCCCAGAGCGGCATATCGATTGAAATGCCCACCGAATACCCGACTGAGCGGTAGCGCTCCGATGGCGGCACGAGCAGATTCTCGCGCGACGTCACCACGCCGGCATCGGCGGTGAGCGACACGGTCGGCTTCCATCGGGAACGGCTCAGGTCCAGGTCCAGACGGCTTTGCTTGAGATCGAAGCGGGCGGCAGCGATATCGAGATTGTCGGCCGGCAGTACTTCCGCGACGCTGACCGACGTATCGGCGGCATCGAGCAGGAGGCTGTCCAGCGATCCGGCCGGTTCGATCAACGTATCGTCCGGCAGCCCCATGAGGCGATTCAGGTTGAGCCGGGCGGTCGCGACCGATTGAGCCACCGCTCCGGAGTCGATTCGCGCCCGCGCCAGTTCGACCCGGGCACTGAGGACATCGGCGTACTTCACCCGCCCCGACTGATTGAGATCGGTGACGAGACTGGTGTAGTCGGCGAGCTGTTCGACACTGCGGTTGCCCAGCTCACGCTGTCGCTCGGCGGCGAGCAGGTCGATGAACGCCCGGCTGATCGCGTAGACCAGATCGCGATCCTGCTGCTGCCGTTCCAGCGAGCGCTGTGAGATCCGCGTCTCGGCCTGTTTCAACTCCAGCCCGGTGAGCCCGCCGGCGTATAGAGTCTGTTCCGCAACGATACGCGCTCCCAGTTCGCCGCCGTTGGAAACGGCCGGATCGTACCCAAAATCGAGGGACACCGGGGCGAAACCGGCGCCGGCATTGAAGCTGA
>CAYPYM010000910.1:0-1511 GCA_964414435.1 uncultured Ignavibacteriales bacterium
CCGGCGAGCCCACGGAGAAGTTGACCAGCGACACGCCCATGCGGGCCGAATGCTTGACCGTCATGGCGGAGCCGCGGGTGGTCTGGGCGTCGTCGCAGAGCGCCGAGAAGCGCTCCATGTAGTACTCGAAATTGGTGAGGAGGATCTGCTTCTGGAAGCGCTCCGGCGCCGTCCCGGTGTAGCGCTCGAGCACCTCCCGCCCGATGCGCCACTTCTCCGGGTTGTTGTAGATCAGGTTCGGGTTCACGGCCCGCCCCGACGCATCCACGTCACGGGCGTCGTCGGCCGGCTCGGGGATCGTCAGGTCGTCACGACTCTCCATGGTCCATGCTAGCGGGTGCGCCCTGTCATGGCGTCATGAAGCTCACCAGCTCGGGGTCCAAGCCGTCCGGCACGGTGGGCTCCCCCGTCGGCACCTCGAGCGTCTCCGCCAAGGCGCGGGCCTCCGCGAGGTAGCGCCGGTGATCGGCGCTCGCCGAGGCCCTCGAGCGGGGCACGGGCTCCCACGCCGCGCTGTCGAACCCGCATGCCGGCTCGGCATCGGCCTCGTGCGTCCACGCGCCCGTGCTCCAGTCGAAGCGGTACAGCGGCACGAACCGCGCGCCGTTCTCCGCCACGAACGCGAGCGCGTCGAGCAGGAACGCTGCGGTCTCGTCGGTGATGGTGTAGTGGAGGCTGACCCGGCTCCACCCCGGCCGCACCCCTTCGAAGCCCGCCTCGATGGCGGCGTGCAGCTCGCGGGAGCGCTCGGCATCGATGCCCAACAGCTCGTGCCCGTAGGGCCCGGCACACGAGCAGCCCGCCCTGCCCTGGATGCCGAACAGATCGTTGAGCAGGCGCGTCACGAAGCGCGGATGGAGCGTCCGGTCGCCCACCCGGACCTCGAACGACAGGACCGCCAGGCGCGGCGTGTCCAGGTTGCCGAGCAGGCGCAGGTTCGGGTGGTCCCGGAAGCGTTCGATGGCCCGATGAACGAGCCGACGCTCGCGCTTCTCGATGCGCTCCACGCCGACGCGCTCCTTGACCTCGAACGCGATCGCGGCACGCATCTTCTGCAAGATGGCGGGCGTCCCGGCGTCCTCGCGCGCTTCGATGTCGCCGAGGAACCAGTGGCCGAGCGGGCTGACGTAGCTCACCGTGCCGCCGCCCGCCGTCGTGGGCACCGGCTGGTCGTAGAGCATCTGATCGAACAGCAACACGCCGGGCGACCCCGGCCCGCCCAGGAACTTGTGCGGGCTCAGGAAGAGCGCGTCGATGCCGTCGGGCTCTCCGGGGCGCACGTCGATGGCCGTGTAGGGCGCGCTGGCGGCGAAGTCGAAGAAGGCCGCGGCCCGGTGCTCGTGCAGGAGGCGCGCCACCGCCCGCACGTCGGTGAGGATCCCCGTCACGTTGCTGGCGGCGGAGAACGACCCGATCATGGGGCGGCCGGCGAACCGCGGGTCCTCGAGGGCCCGCTGCAACACCCCAAGGTCGATGCTGCCCTGCTCGTCCAGGGGGACCGCCACCACCTC
>CAYPYM010000911.1:0-1509 GCA_964414435.1 uncultured Ignavibacteriales bacterium
AAGGATTCAGAGGTTAGGTTATGATTTTTGAGAGGAATCTGCTAATTTCGCTCCTAAATCTGACCAAAGAAGGCCCAGTTTTATTTGAAAGTGTTAAAAAACAAGCAAGAATACCTTCAGACCTTACTTGGGAATTGCTTGAAAAACTGCAAAGTGAAAAACTCATTTATCTAAAAACAGACACCATCGAAGTGAACAGTAACAGCAGGCTTAAGTTAGCGGTTAAAGCGGCATTTTTAGGCGCAGATATTGAGCAAATTAGCAATCTGCTTTGTTGGCAAGAGTTTGAAGAAATCGCCGCTTTGGCCCTCAAAAATAATGGATATGCAGTGCAAAATAACGTCAGGTTTAAAAATGACGGCAAAAGATGGGAAATAGATGTAGTTGGCTGCAAAAAACCATTAGTTATCTGCATCGACTGCAAACAATGGCAACGCGCAATTTCATCGTCAGTTATGAAAAGAATAGTTTATATGCAGACGCAACGAACCACAGCTTTAGCAGCCTCTTTGCCAAACATTAAACGAAAATTTGAATGTACCAAATGGGAAAAAGCAAAATTTATCCCCGCAGTGCTCTCGCTTATTCCAAGTGTATTCAAATTCTACGAAAAAGTTCCCATAGTACCCGTGCTTCAACTCCAAGACTTCATATATCAACTGCCAGCTTACACGGAGACGTTAAAGTGTTTCCCCAAAACGTTCAAAACATTAAGTCATGATTTTAAGGATTGAGGTTTTAGCTAGCTTGAAGGCGGGACAGAGGCTTAAGAGAAACATTGCAATCAAGGCTGCTGTAAGCCAAAGTGCTATTTCTGCAATTGCAGCGCTTGTTACCAGAGGATTCGCCATCAGAATCAGCAAAGTTGTTATTACGCCAAGCGAAATTCCTATACCAAAACTGGAAATAATCACGATTGCACTTTGAATTGTCGAAATAGCTATGATTATTCGTGGTTTAACGCCGACCGCACGTAATATGCCGAATTCTTGGCGTTGCTCATCCACTGCAAGAATCATATAACCCACAAGGCACAAGGCAGCTGAAGATAGCGTGAAAAGCGGCAGAAGCATAATTGTTTGCCATGCTGAAGAGAGAAAAGAGGTATTTTGCTCAATCACTCCTCTTAGGTCAAGAACCTCTAAATTGGAATCTGCTGTTTGAACTGTACTTCTAATCTGTGCAATAGCCGAGTTGCGATCAAGAAAATCGTTGAGTTTAATAAGCAGCAGATTCGGGTGAGGGATTCCTGTCGCATTTTCTAGTTTATCCAAAGGCACAAACGCAACTTGACCGTTATTTAGTGGATCAACGCATATACCTACAATGTTGAAAGTAGTGTTTTTGAAACTGATACCTTCAACCAAAGGGTTAGATAACACTACAGATATGCTTGGATGTGGATAAAACATGCTCTGAGAAACGGAATCGCCAATAACTGTCTCCAAATCACCTTTTCCGCTTAAAAATCTGCCTTTTATTGACCATTCGCTAGTGATATTCTGAGGA
>CAYPYM010000912.1:0-1506 GCA_964414435.1 uncultured Ignavibacteriales bacterium
GGATCGCCGACCCGGGTCTGGGCGCAGGAGAAAACGGTTGAACTGCTTCGGCGGGTTCTCGATCGCCACGACGACGCCCGTATCGTGCTGTTCACGATACCGTCGGAACGTGCCCGGGCCGAGGCGGTGCGGGCGATGCTCAACGACCGGGTGTGTCTCGTGCCGGATCGCCTGAGCCTGCTGGAGGCGTCGGCGGTTATCGCCCGGCTTGACCTGTTCATCAGCCCCGATACGTCGCTGGTGCATATCGCGCGAGCGTTCCGGGTGCCGGTGGTCGGACTCTACAGCCGGTATCAGAAGAATTTCCTGCTCTGGCGGCCGTACGATCAGGAGGTCGGCGCCGTGGTGTCGGGCCACGATGACAATATCTTCGATATCACGGTCGACCAGGTGTTTGATACGTTCGAGCAGGTGGTCGCCCGCTACGCGGCGGTGAGGGAACGATGAAGCTGTCGGTGGTGGTGATTACGAAAGACGAGGAGGCCAATATCGGCCGCTGTCTCGATTCGGCCCACTGGGCCGACGAGATCATCTTGATCGACAGCCAGTCGACCGATCGTACGGTCGAGATCGCACAAGGGTACGGGGCGAAGGTGTTCTCGCCGCTGTGGCACGGCTACGGACCGGCCAAACGTGACGGGGTGGAGCGCGCCACCGGAGAGTGGATACTGTCGATCGATGCTGACGAGGTCGTGTCGCCGGCGCTTGCCGACGAAATTCGTGAGCTGCTGGCCGGTGCCCCGGAGCATGCCGGCTATTGTATAAACCGTCGGACCAACTTCCTCGGCCGCTGGATCAAGCACTGCGGCTGGTATCCCGACCGGGTGCTGCGGCTGTTTCGGCGCGATTCGGGGAACTTTGACGAGGCAGTCGTACATGAAAAGGTAGTGGTGAATGGTTCGACCGGGCACTTGAAGGGCGAACTGCTGCACTACAGCTATCCGACGCTTGCAAGCTACCTGGCGAAATTCGATGTTTACACGACGCTGGGGGCGGAGAAAGCGTTCGGACAGGGAAAACGGGCGCACTGGCACGATATTGTCTTGCGTCCGCCCGTTTCGTTTATTAAACACTACCTCATCCATCGAGGCTTCCTTGACGGCTGGGAGGGGCTGGTCGTGTCCGTCATGTCCTCGACGGCGGTGTTTGTGAAGTATGCGAAGTTGCGGCATCTGGCCGGAAAGGATCGGACCTGACACGATATGAATTTGACCAAGAAGATAGAACTTAATCCGGGCGACCGGGTCCTGATCAGCCGGACCGACCGTCTCGGCGACCTGATTCTCGCCATCCCGTTCGTGGAAACGATGAAGCTGCGCTATCCGGAATGCCGGATCGACGTGCTGGCGTCGCTGTACGCCTCGCCGATTCTCGAAAACAACCCCAATATCGACCGGATCATGCGGGTGCAGAACGATATGCTCTGGAGCGACAACCTGTACAAGAAGGACCTGCTCCACAAGATCCGCATGGGCAATTACAAAGTCGTGGTGGCGCTCTACCCCG
>CAYPYM010000913.1:0-799 GCA_964414435.1 uncultured Ignavibacteriales bacterium
TCAATCGGGAGGGAGAGGAGGTTTGGAATAAGGGCGAACAAAACGAGGAACATCCGCATACCGTCAATTCGCCGGAAGGTTTGGTAGTTGCTAACATACTTTATACACGCCCGTGTTCCGTCCGGATGCGTCGGAGCGATGCGAAGGTTTCGGTTTCCCGAAATCGCTTGCGGACCGATCGCTCTTTCATTATTTATGTGAAAGTTTTCACACGAATTGGCTGCCCCACAGCCGGTTCGACGCGATAACCGACCGGACGGCGCTGCCGCGGTCGCGGACCTTCCCCGACCGGAGCGCCACCCGACTGATTGGTATAACTATAGAGAAAGTGATTGTATCGATATGAGTGATGTTAACCTGAGAGAACTGCTGTCGGGGAACGAAGCGGTCGCACGCGGCGCGTTCGAGGCCGGCGTGCGGCTGGCCGCCGCCTACCCCGGCACGCCGTCGACCGAGATCCTCGAGACGCTCGCGGCACAATACCCGACGATCTACTCGCAGTGGTCGCCGAACGAAAAGGTGGCTTACGAGGTCGGGATCGGCGCGTCGCTCGGCGGCGCCCGCACCCTTGTGACGATGAAGCATGTCGGCCTCAATGTCGCCGCCGACCCGTTCATGACCCACGCCTACACCGGCGTCAACGCCGGCTTCGTGATCGTCTCGGCCGACGACCCCGAAATGCACTCGTCGCAAAACGAGCAGGACAACCGCTACTACGCCAAGTTCGCCCACATCCCGATGCTCGAGCCGTCGGATAGCCAGGAATCGAAGGACATGGTGGTCACGGCCGAGGAGATGT
>CAYPYM010000913.1:809-1506 GCA_964414435.1 uncultured Ignavibacteriales bacterium
GGTTCTCCATGCCATCGAGTTGAGCGAACGGTTCGACACGCCGGTCCTGTTCCGCATGACGACCCGCATTTCGCATTCGAAAGGGATTGTCGAGCTGAATAGCCCTGTCGAGGGCCCCAATAAGAAATTCGTCAAGAACCCGTCCAAATACGTGATGATTCCGAGTCACGCTCGCGGCCGTCACGAGGTGGTCACCGACCGCTATGAAAAGCTCAAGGCATTCTCCGAAGAGACCCCGATGAATTTCATCGAGCAGAACGGCTCGAAGATCGGTATCATCACCGGCGGCGTGTCGTACCAGTACGCCAAGGAGGTGCTGCCGGAGGCCGACTATCTCAAGCTCGGGATGAGCTTCCCGCTACCGATGAAAAAGATCGCCGACTTTGTCGCGTCGCATGACCGGGTCCTCGTCGTCGAGGAGCTGGAACCGTTCTACGAGGAACAGATTCTCGCTGCCGGAATCAAGGTCGAAGGCAAAAAGTATTTCGGCGTTCGCGGCGAGCTGTCGCCCCACCGGGTGGCCGAGGGATTCAAGGCGGCCGGCATCATTGACGAAGCAATGGCTGCCGAGATCCCGCCGGTTCAGGACATGTTCCCGCGTCCGCCGGTGCTCTGTCCCGGTTGTCCGCACCGCGGCGCGTTTATGGCGCTCCGCAAATTAGGCGTGGCGGTGACCGGTGATATCGGCTGCTACACG
>CAYPYM010000914.1:0-1504 GCA_964414435.1 uncultured Ignavibacteriales bacterium
AGAGGATGGACTCGATCTGAGCCGTGAGTTTTCGGTGTCGATAGGCTTCTTCAAAATGAAACCCTTCCGTACCCTGAGGGCTTCGCAGGAGAGAGCGTGCTCGCTTTGTCACTTGGTTACCCGATCCTCCTAAGATTTCTCGTCCGAAATTGGTACCCAACTATAGCAGATGAGTCTCCCGATGAGAATGCCCGCCCGTATCTGAAAAGCCCGGCCGGACACGGGCTGACGGCTCCCGCTCGGCGATCACGGGTAAGGTTTACTCGCCGGTCCGATGCGTAAAGAAATCCACCATCGATCCGCCGTACTTTCGCTGGTCGATACGCGTCAGACTAGACGCCGGGTCCTGCGATTGATCGCCGACACGTATCTCGGCAGGAAGAAGCTCCTCCGCCGGGTGGTGGATCAACAGGACGCCTTCGGCCGACAGGAGACTGGCTTCCGCGCACCATTGGACAAGCTGTCGTTTGTGAGCGTAGGCAAACGGTGGGTCCATGAAAATGACATCCCACCGTTCTCTTCCGGCACGCTTCAAATAGCGCTCTGCGGGAATGATGTGAAGGTCGATTCTTCGGTCCGAAATAGCCAGATTCTTCCGAATGATACCCACCTTGCCCTTGTCCCGTTCGATGGCCGTGACCGGATACGCACCCCTGCTCACCGCTTCCAGCGCCATGAGACCGGAACCGCTGAAGAGGTCGAGAAATGATCTACCCTCGAGATCTCCCAGGATCGCAAACAGGGACTCGCGCATCCTATCCATGGCCGGCCGGATGATTCCCGGTGGGCATGTGATTCTTCTTCCCTTGTACGTACCTCCCGTTATTCTCATCCGGTCAGCGCGTCCTTTCGTTCGAATTCGGCGAGCACCCTGCGCAGCCCCTGGTGATCCGGGTCGATGAGGCCCGGGTCAGTCTCCAGGAGGGCAAACGCGTCCTCGCGGGCGTTCAGCATGATGGGCATGTCTCGCGAAAGATCGGCAACACTGAAGCGCAGGTATCCCGACATCCTCCAGACCTACAGACGCCTCGGCGCCGAGATCGAGGATATTCCAGCGTCGTGACCTTGCGCTCGCAGTCGCCCCTCCTTGGAGTCCAGGGGCCGGTCGTCGGATTTCGCGATCCGTGGGCGCCCGAACTATCCGACACGATCATGCGAACGGGTACCGGCTCCATCACGCCGTCACAGGACGCCGCTCCCAGTGGGTCGGAGTTCATTGCCGCACTCAAGCGTCTTGGAGCCGACTTCTATGTGCACCACTGCCTGCCGGGAGCGGCGCGCGAGTCGGAGGAGAGGATGCCGGCCGACCCGGGCTCCGCGGGAATCGTTTCAGCCGCTGCAGCTTGCTACTGCTCTGGGTGCCACGCGCCAGTATGCGCGCGACCTGTGGATCTGCGCTGATCTCTGGGGGCCCGATGTCGGGCCGTGGTTCACGAGAGTGCCCGGCTTTCCCGGCCACTCGCCGTCGGAGTTCGCCTCGGCGCTCCGCATGTCCTGGTACATG
>CAYPYM010000915.1:0-1502 GCA_964414435.1 uncultured Ignavibacteriales bacterium
AGCCCCACCTGATTTCCAAGGGAGCGGCAGATATCCTCCTTCTCCTTGAATAGCAGTTTGACGTCTGGAAGCTCGAAGTCTTTCTTGCTCACTGGCTCACCTCAAGGGCCTCGCCCACCTTCAGGACGACCACCCGCTCGTCCTTCTGCGCCATGGCGAACGGGTCTGCGCGTATCTCCTCGAATGTGTTGTAGTGCATCGGGACGACTATCCGCGGGCTCATCCCCTCGACCAGCTTGAGCGCCTCGTCCGCGTCCATCGTGTATGTCCCGCCTATCGGCAGCAGGGCAACGTCCGTGTTGACCTTCTCCAGCGACGGGTCGTAGCGCGTGTCGCCCGCGTGGTAGACGCGCAGGCCGTTGAAGTCCAGCAGGTAGCCGACGGGGAACTCGGACTTGTCGTGGAACGCCGGCATCACCCGGACGCAGAACTTCTCATAATCCAGCTTGTTGCCCGGCTGGACCTTTATGATTTTTTCCCGCAGCTTCCTCTCCACCGGAGGCGGCCCTATCACTTTGGGGTTGTGCTTCTGGATGAGCATCTTCAGGATTGGGATGTCGCAGTGGTCGAAGTGCTCGTGCGTGATGAGGATGAAGTTCGGTTTGAGCCCGCGCGGGTCGAACTCGGCGTCGTCCAGCCGGCGGTCGTCCCTGCTGAAGTATGGGTCTATCACTATCTCGACGCCCTCGTGGACTATCCTGAAGCCGGAGTGGCCAAGATACTGCAGTTCCATGCAAGAATAGGCCGCCGGTATTATTTAGGTTTTCCCAGTCACAAATACCACAGCATCGTGGGCACTATCAGCGAGCCCATCAGATGGACGCGCTCCACGCCCAGGCGGGACGGCAGGAAGCCCAGAAGCAGGGAGAACAGCGCCACGGGCAGCGCCCCGCCGTAGAAGAGCAGGACGCCCGAGAGGACGGTCACGAGCATCACCTCGCGCAGGTGCGGCAGGCGGCCCGCCAGGGATGCCACCGGCCTGCTGGCCAGCAACACCAGGGCATAGGCGAGCAGGGCCAGGGGCACCACCTCGCCGCCCGCCACGTAACCTATCGCCTCGACGGGCGCCATCCTGCCCTTGCCCAGGTGGAGCAGGGACTGGAAGGACAGCAGAAAGGAGGAAGTCGTCAGCGAGCCTGCCGCCGCCAGGCCCCGTGCGCCGGTCCCGAACGCCACCAGCAGCACGGCGTAGGCCTGCGCCGGAGTTATCGCCGGGAACAGGGAGATGAGCAGCCCGCCGATGAAGCTGACGGTCGCGGCCGGGAAGTCCAGCCGCACCTGCGGGCGGGACAGCTCCTGCTCCGGCAGGCGGGTGGAGAGGAGCAGCCCGGCCAGCCCGAACATCGCGGAGAAGTGCGCGCCCAGCACCTGTTCGGCCGGCAGCCCGCTGCCCAGGATGATGTGGCCGTAGGCGCCGGACAGCAGGAAGGCCAGCGATGCCCTGCCGGGGCTGCGGGAGCGCAGCAGCGTCATGTCTTCCGTAAAATTGATCAGGTCGCGGC
>CAYPYM010000916.1:0-1500 GCA_964414435.1 uncultured Ignavibacteriales bacterium
CCACCGCCGGACGCTGGTAATGCACCCTCGGCGCTTCACTAAGCTGCACAACATATTGGGTCGCCCGCCATTTCAGTACGAGATGGAAACCGCCCGGCGCCACGAGCACCTGCCCCGGTTGCACCGCATCGCCGGCCTGGGCTTCACGATTGTACACATCGGTCAGTTTGAGCAGCTCGGCCGGATTGTGCCAGAGGAGCTTTGCGCGTTCCCAGTACTGACCGAGTTGATACGGCTTGCTCGACTTCTGCCACTGGGTGCGCATGGTGCCGAGCGAGGTCTGTTCGGTCGAGGCTTCGAAGTCATCGATATACGCCACGCCGTCGACGTTCGGATTCGGACGCGACTGGGCGAGCTCACCTGTCAGGCGGAGATTCGAGGGTGACTCGGTCTCGACAATCGGCAGGGCGTCGGCCAGACGGGTCAGGAAATTCGGCTGCAACTGCAACGAACCGTCGACATCGAAGACAAACGCCTTCGCCGTCTCCTGCCCGACCCGCGGCTTGCGATCCTGGGCCTTGTCGGACTTGTAGAGCAGCGTGGATCCGAGCTTGAACTTGTCCGACAACTGGTATTCGGTCCGAAATCCCAGCAGGGTCTTCTTCTGCACGGCGAGGAACGGCGCGTATTCGAAGTCGACGCCGATATCGGCGTTCGGATCGAGCGCTTCCTGCGAGAGGAGGGTAATGCGTCCAAAGTCGTAGTCGATGCGATAATCGGTGCCCTTGGTCAGCGTGCGGCCGTTGACCGTCACCTTCTCCGATCCTTCGATGATGTTCGGTCGACCGAGCCGGATTTCGCTGCTGCGCGTCTTGGTGAAGTACTTCATGAAGTACTTGCTGGCATTCGTCTTGGCGGTCGCCGACTCGTAGTTGTAAATACCGAGCGCCGGATCCTCGAGCTCCTGGGTGACGTTGCCGAGGGTATCCCGAAAAGTTCTGGTCGTATCGGTGAACGGACGCCGGCTCGGGAAGATGATCAACCCCCAGTCCGATCGGAACACACTGATACGGTCGTCGATCTTGCCGTCGGGGACTTTCTGATTCCCCTGATACTGGTCGAGACCGAGCAACTCGATGTACTTCTGGGTCGCACCTGAGGAATCGGTCTGGTACTCGACGCTGTTGGACGTGTTTTCGCTGCCGGTCAGGCCCTTGTAGACCTTGACATCGAGATCCTCAATCGTCGATCCGAGCGGGATCTCGTAGACATTCCGCCACATGTAACCCCAGCTCCGGGAAGTCGGCGCCGCGGAGCGGGAATAGAGCAGCTTGAGGACCTTGGGATCCTGCTCGGTACCGGCGGCGGCGTCATTGCCGATCGTGTCGACGCGGCCGCCGACCCGCTTGATGACCATCCAGATGCCGACCGAGTAATCGCGCAGGCGGCTGTTGAAAACGACATAGTGGAGGTTGGAGTCGGGCACGCTGTAGAAATTGTAGTCGCCCGGATCGATCGGCACATCACCCTCCTGGCCGGTGCTGAGGAGCTGGTTCTCGG